>VGJG01000053.1 GCA_016867615.1 Candidatus Aminicenantota bacterium
CGCCAAGGGCGGACACTCCCCCCGCGGCGTTCTTGATGATCAAGCCCCTGAACCCGTCGTCGTCGAAAAGGATGTTCGTGCCGCCGCCCATGACGAAATAGCGCGCCTCGCGGCGGAGCGCCAGGCGGACGGCCGCGGTCAGCTCGGCGGTAGTCTCGGCGACGAAGAACAGGTCGGCCGGGCCCCCGATTTTCAGGCTGGAATAGCCGGACAGCGGGACATCCCGGAGGGGACGCCTCCCCAGGGAGTCCTCGAAATCAGCCGGCAAGTCTTTCATGGTCCCGGAAGCTATTTTAAAGGATAGCCCCGGAGTTGAGAAGCCCGGAGAAAGCGCGCGGCGCGCCGCAGCCGGAGCCTCCTCCCGCGCTTCGCCGCGGCGAGCATCGGGCGCCCTGTTCGGTCGCCGGCCCCCCCGGCTGATCATCTGGCATGGATATTGCTGTAAATACTATTAATGAGAAACCACGGCTTCCTAAAAGCACTGAAGCATAGCGAGGGTTGGGAGACACCCCGTCCGGGAGCCCGTATTGACTTTTTCTTGAGCAGGGTCTATGATTTCAGAAATTTTTTTACGAGGTTGCCTATGAAAGCTCGCGCGTCAGCCATAATGCTTCTTTCGGCCTTGCTGGTTCTTCCGGCCTTCGGCCAGGACGACCCGAACCAGGCCTATATCAAGGCCATGACCGCCCAGGCTCCCGCCCAAAAAGCCCAGATGCTCAAGGATTTTCTGAGCAAGTATTCCGGAAAGGGCGTCCAGTATGAAAATTACGCCCTGGCCAACCTGGCCACGCTGGCCTACCCGGGGAAAACGCCCCGGGAGACGATCGAGAGCGGGGAAAAGGCCCTCGCCCTGGGAGGGCTGGACGACGTGACGAAGTACCAGGTTCTGGTGACCGTGGCCGGCGTGTACATCCAGAGCGGACAGAACCTGGAAAAAGCAAAAAACTACGCCCTGCAGGCGATCGACCTGGCCAAGGCCAATCGCGGCTCGGACGGGAGCGAAGCCTCGAGCGCTCAATGGAACAAGATGATCGGCGCCGGATTGTATGTCTTCGCCCAGGCTTCCGAAAAAACGAGGGATTTCAAGGGAGCCGTGGACGCCTACATCCAGTCCTACAACATCCTCAAGAACAAGCAGATCCTCGCCGACCTGAACAAGATGGGCAAGCAGCTCATGGACGGGAAGCACTACGCCGACGCCGAGAAGCTCTACCGGACGCTCTATGCCTCGGCCAAGGACACGGACACCGGCACTCTGCTCGCCAGGTCCCTCTATTACAGCGGCAAGACTTCCGAAGCCCTGGCCGTTTACAAGGAGATCTACGCCCGCAAGAAAACGGGCGAGGTGGCCTACAACATCGGCATCCTCCTGGCCAAGGAAGCCAAGGCCGACCCCTCGGTCGGCGGAGAAGCCACCCGCTACCTGCTCGAAGCGGCCTACCTCTCCCAAACCCACTCCAAGCAGGCCATGTCCCTGGCCGAGAACCTGTTTTTCACGACCAACAAGGACATCAAGTGGAACGAGCTCGTGACGCAGATCACGGCCGTCAACCAGAAGATGGACGAGCTGACCAAGACCTACAACGAGAAGTTCGGCGAAAAGGAAGAGGACGACCTGAGCGCCGCCGACAAGAAAGAGATGAAGCGCATCCTGGACACCATCGAGGCCGAGAAGAAAAAGCTCGAGCCCCTGAAGGCCAAGCAGCAGCAGGTCGTCGACCAGTTCGACAAGCTCCTGACCGACACCAAGGCCCGCCTGGGCGTCCGCTGAACATCAGACCGTCCCTCTCCGAGCGGGCCGAAAACCGCCCGGCCTGAAGGCAGCAGGCCTTCCTCGGCGGGTCGGCCGCCTTCAGCATCAGCGACCCCCTCTTGACCTGATCGAGCACTTGCATCCGCTGAACTTCACGCCAACTCAAGGCAATCAGCTCCTTCATGTCCGCCTCCTCTGAGGGGACATTTTGGCTTGGCTGTAAAGGGGGACATTTTTGCTAGGCTACCACACGGTCCCGGCGGCATCTTTTCCGCGGCCCGTTCTTGGAATACAATGGGAAGCCAGGAGCGCCCGTGTCCCCCTCCTCAATGACCAAAGCCCAAGCCCGGGAGCGGCTCGCCGCCCTCCGGCGCGAGATCGAGTTTCACGAGAAAAAATACTACGTCGACAACGACCCCCGGATCACCGACCGGGATTTCGACCGGCTGATGGAGGAGCTGAAAGCCCTTGAAGCCCGGTTCCCCGACCTCGTCACTCCCGAGTCCCCCACCCAGCGCGTGGGCGAAAAGCCCGGGGAGGGATTCGCGACCGTTCCCCACAGCCGGCCGATGCTCAGCCTGGACAACTGCTACAGCGTCGAGGAGCTCCGGGAGTTCGAGGAGCGCCTGCGCCGTCTGCTGCCCGGAGAGGAGGTCCGCTACACGGCGGAGCTCAAGATCGACGGCTTGGGCATCGCCGTCCTCTACGAGGGGGGAAAGTTTCGTCGGGCCGTGACCCGGGGAGACGGGCGTCAGGGAGACGACGTCACGGCCAATGTCCGGACCATCAAGAGCCTGCCCCTGGCCGTCGAGGAGAAGGAAAGGCTCGAAGTCCGGGGAGAGATCTTCCTGCCCTTTTCCTCCTTCCGCAACATCAACCGGGAGCGCGAAGAAGCCGGCGAGCCTCTGTTCGCCAACCCGCGCAACGCCGCCGCGGGCTCGATCCGGCAGCTCAATCCCGCCGTCGTCGCCGGCCGGGGGCTGGACATCTTCCTCTATACCCTCTTTCTCCGGGACGAGGAGCCTCCGACCCAGGGGGAGACCCTGCGGGAGCTGAAAAGGCTGGGCTTCAAGGTCAACCCCCACTGGCGCGCCTGCCGGAACCTCAACGAGGTCGTGGCCTACTGGGAGGAATGGAAGGACAAACGCGACTCGCTCGAGTACGACTGCGACGGCGTGGTGGTCAAGGTCGACAGCCTGGCTCAGCGCCGGGCCCTGGGTCTGACGGCCAAGTCGCCCCGTTGGGCCATGTCCTTCAAGTTTCCGGCCCGGCAGGCGACGACGCGGGTCGAAAAGATCGAAGTCCAAGTCGGGCGAACCGGAGCCCTGACGCCCGTGGCCGTCCTCGAGCCGGTCGGGATCGGGGGGACGACCGTCAGCCGCTCGACGCTCCACAACGAGGAGGAGCTCAAGCGCAAGGATGTGCGCGTCGGCGACACCGTCCTCGTCGAGCGGAGCGGGGACGTCATCCCCCGCGTGGTCGAGGTCATCAAAGACCGCCGCCCGCGCGGCGCGAAGCCCTTCGTCTTTCCCTCGAAGTGCCCCATCTGCCGCTCCGAGGTCTTCAAGCCCGAGGGAGAGGTCATCTCCCGCTGCCTGAACGCTTCCTGCCCGGCGAGGCTCAGGGAGTCGATCCTCCATTTCGCCTCCCGCCGGGCCATGGACATCGAAGGCCTGGGGGAAGCCCTGGTGGACCAGCTCCTGGAACGGGGCCTGATCGGGAAGATCCCCGACCTCTATCGCCTGAAGCTCGAAGACCTTTCCGGGCTGGAGCGCATGGGCGCCAAGAGCTCTCAAAATCTCCTGGACCGGCTGGCCCAATCCAAGTCCAGGGACCTGTCGGCGCTCATCTTCGCCCTGGGCATCCGGCACGTGGGCGAGCGCACCGCCCGGGACCTGGCGGAGCACTTCGCCGGACTGGAGGACCTGGGCCGCGCGTCGGCCGAGGAGCTCACGGCGATCCCGGACATCGGACCCAGGGTGGCGGAGAGCATCGCCTTTTTCTTCAAACAGCCCGAGAACCGCGCCCTCCTGGAGGACCTCAGAAAGGCCGGGCTGAATCTCGTCTCCCGTGAAAGACCGGCGAAGGGCGGGCCGCTCGCGGGCCGGGTGTTCGTCTTTACCGGCGGGCTGGACTCCTTCTCCCGGGACGAGGCGGGGAGGATGGTGGAGAGCCTGGGCGGACGGGTCGCGTCCGATGTCACGCGGAAGGCGACCCATGTCGTGGTCGGCGATTCTCCCGGATCGAAGCTGGCCAAGGCCCGGAATCTGGGGCTGGCGGTCCTCTCCGAGGAAGATTTCCTCAAGCTCGTCGGCAAGTCTTCCGCCTGAGCAAAAAACGCGGCGTATTTCCCGGCAAATTGCCAATTCCCGATGAATGTGGTAGTTTTTTGGCATGAGGATCGCCTTGGCCCAGATGTCCCCCGTTCTGGGCGATGTGAACAGAAACCTTAAGCTTCATAAGACGCTCATCGACCAGGCGGTCCGGAAACGGGCGGAAGTCATCGTCTTCCCCGAGCTGAGCCTCACCGGCTACAAGCTCCGTGACCTAACGGGCGAGACGGCACTCGCCCCCGGCACGAGCCCGGTTTTCGGCGAACTCCTGAAGCTCAGTCGCCGGATCGCCATCGTCGTCGGGTTCGTCGAGGCGTCCGAGGCCGGTCATCATCACAATGCCGCGGCCTTCCTCTCCGGCGGACGAACCCTCCATGTCCACCGCAAGGTCTTCCTCCCGAACTTCGGCATGTTCGAGGAGGCCCGCTTCTTCGCCCCGGGGAGGGACTTCGAGACGTTCGACTCTCCCCTGGGAAGGACGGGCCTGATGATCTGCAGGGACTTGCTGCACCTGAGCGCCGGATACGCCCTCCAGGCGGGGGGCGTGGAGACGGTCATCGTCATCAGCGCCGCCCCCGGGCGGGGGAGCGCCGGGAGAAGCGCCGGGGCCTTCGCCACCAGCCGCATGTGGGAGCGGATGGGCGAGACGCTGTCCTTTTTTACCTCGTCGTTCGTCGTCTATTGCAACCGGGCCGGCTTCGAGGACGGGGCGGCCTTCGCCGGCGGCTCGTTCGTTTGCGCCCCCTCCGGGCGGCTCCTGGCCAAAGCCGCCTACGCCGAGCGCGACTTCATCCTGGTCGATATCGACCGCTCGGAGGTCGTCCGGGCGAGAAAGACGTGGCCCTGGACGCGGGACGACAAGCCGGAAGTCATGCTCCACGCGCTCCAACGCATCCTCAGCCGCCATGAAGATTGATTGCGCGTTCGTCGGGCGGGTGCTGCGGGCTTTCATCCGCGAGGAATTGAACAAGGCCGGTTTCCGCAGGGGCCTCCTCGGCCTGTCCGGCGGCCTCGACTCGGCGGTGGCGGCCGCCCTGGCCGCGGGGGCTCTCGGTCCGAAGAACGTCCTGGGGCTGATCCTGCCCTACGGCCGCTCTTTCCCCGGAGACGTCGAGGACGCCCAACTCCTGGCCCGGCGGCTGAAGATCCGCTCCCGGGTCCTGGACATCGCCCCCATGGTGGACGCTTATTTCCGGGCCGTGCCCACGGCGGACAGGACCCGAAGGGGCAACAAGATGGCCCGGGAGAGGATGTCCGTCCTCTACGATTTCTCGGTCAGGGAGAAGGCCCTCATCATCGGCACGAGCAACAAGTCCGAGCTTCTCATCGGCTACGGCACGATTCACGGCGACCTGGCCTGCGCCGTCAACCCCCTGGGGGACCTGTACAAAACACAGGTCCGGCAGCTGGCCGCCCACCTCCGCCTCCCGGCGAAGATCCTGAGGAAAAAGCCCACGGCCGGCCTCTGGCCGGGACAGACCGATGAGAGCGAGATCGGCCTGAGCTACGAAGAGCTCGACCGGATCCTCTACCGTCTCGTGGACCTGCGCCTCTCCCGGGCGGAGGTCGTCGGGGAGGGCTTCGCCGCGTCCCGCGTGGACCGCATCCTGGATAGGATAAAAAGATCCCAGTTCAAGCGCTGCCTGCCGCCCATCGCCAAGATTTCCGGCCGCACGATCGGTCATGATTTTCTCTATCCCTACGACTGGGGACGGTGAATGGCGGGCACGCTGTTCGTCGTCGCCACGCCCATCGGCAACCTGGAGGACCTGACCCCGAGGGCGGTCCGCGTGCTGAGCGAGGCGGCGGTCATCGCCTGCGAGGACACGCGGCAAACGGTCAAGATCCTGAACCGGCACGGAATCAAGAAACCGCTGCTCAGCTATTTCCAGCCCAAGGAGGGCAAGCGGATCCCGGAGATCCTGGGTCATCTTCTCTCCGGCCGGAACGTGGCGCTGGTGTCGGACGCCGGGACGCCGGGCATTTCCGACCCCGGATTCAGGCTCATACGGGAAGCGCTGAGGGCGTCGGCGGCCGTCGTTCCCGTGCCGGGGCCCTCGGCGGCCGTCGCCGCCCTGTCCGTTTCCGGGCTGCCGACGCACAATTTCCTGTTCCTCGGCTTCCCCCCCGCGAAAAGAGAAGCCTGCCGGAAACTCCTGTTTGCGCGCCGTCTGGAAGAGGCGACGCTGATTTTCTATGTCCCGACGAGGAAGATTCCGGATTTCATCGACCTGTCCCTGGAAACGCTCGGAAACCGGAGGGCGGTCATCGGCAGGGAAATCACCAAGGTCCACGAGGAATTTCTCAGGGGGAGCCTGGGCGAGCTGAAAAATGCGCTCAAGCCCGGAAAACTCAAGGGCGAGGCTGTCTTTTTGGTCGAAGGATTCGCCAGGAAAAAGAGAGCGGCCTCTCTACTATAATCTGATCGGCTCCCGGCCGATCGTCCCGGCGGTTCCCCCGCGTTCGACTTATCCGCAGACGCCGTCGAGCTCTACCCTGTTTGCCCAAGGTAGACGGAGAGGTAATGGAAGAGAGTCATGTGAAAATATATTAATAATTTTTTTTAGATAAACTTGACAAAATCATGCTTAGATATTATATTGATAATGAAACTTGATTTAAAATCAGGAGGCTAAAATGGCTATCATTAGATGGGATCCTTTCAGGGACATGGTGACCCTGAGGGAAAAAATGAACAGGCTTTTCGAGGACCAGTTCTCCGGAAGGGAGGAAAAGGACATCATGCAGGGAACTTGGACCCCCTCCGTGGACATCTTCGAGAATGAGGCGGAGCTCGTGTTGACGGCTGAACTCCCCGGGGTGAAGGAAGAGGACCTCGAGATCAAGATCGAGGACAACACCCTGTCGCTCTCAGGCGAGCGGAAGTTCGAGAAGGAGACCAAGGAGGAGAATTATCACCGTATCGAGCGCTCCTACGGCTCGTTCTATCGCTCCTTCACCCTTCCCAACTTCATCGACCACGAGAAGATCAAGGCCGAGCACGAAAACGGCCTGTTGCGGATCACCATGCCCAAGAAGCCCGAGCTCAAGGCGCGCAAGGTGAAGGTTCTCAAGGCGGTGTCGGCCGACAAAGAGAAGAGCAAGTAACCGATCCTCGGGGTCTTACCGAAGCCCGGCCCTCTCGGCCGGGCTTTTTTTCGTCCGGTTTCCCGCGGCGGCCGGGGGACACGTCCGCCGGTCGCCGCAACTCCCTAGGGCGGGACGCGGGCCAGGGTCAAAGCCCTGACATCCCTCGCTCCGGCCCGCAGAAGGGCCCGGCAGCACTCCCCCATGGTGGAGCCGGTGGTGTAGACGTCATCGACCAGAAGAAAGCTCCCGCCCGCCGCCTCCTTCGGCCGCCGGACGCGGAAAGCGCCGACGACATTCCTCCGCCGCTCGGCGGACTTCATCCCGGCCTGAGGAGGGACATCTTTGATCCTCTCCAGAAGCCCCTCGAGGACGGGGACGCCCGCCCGGTCCGACAGCCGCCGGGCCAGGACGGCCGCCTGGTTGAATCCCCTCTTTCTTTGGCGGCGCCGGTGAAGGGGAACGGGAACGATGCACTCCGCCCCCCGCCACAAGAGTTCGTCCTCCCTCAGGGCCTCCCAGGCGAAGAGCGCCAGTTCGCGTCCGAGCGCTTCCCCGTCCCCGTACTTGAACAGAAGGATGAGCCTCTTGAGAAGGCCGTCATAGACGCCGGCGGAGCGGTGGCGGATGAAAGGGGGCGGTGTCCTGAAGCAGGAAGCGCACAGGTCCGGGGCGCCGCAGGCCTGGAGGAACAACCCGCAGCGCGGGCAGACGTCCCGGCGGTCCGGCTCCAACCCCCGGAGGCAGGTCCGGCAGACGAGGCGCTCCCCGTCGCGCTCCAGGAGGCGGCCGCAGAGGCGGCAGGAGGAGGGAAAGAAAGCGAGTTCGGCGAGCTTGAAGAGGGAGCTAGGCTTCGAACTCCATCTCCGCGCCGGCCTCGATCTTCTGCTGGCAATCCAGGCAATGAATCGACCAGGGAAGAGCCTCCAGCCTTTTTTTCGTGATCGGCCGGCTGCAGGATTGGCATATCCCATAACTGCCCCTTTCCACGGAACGAAGGGCCTGATCGATGTGCATGAGCAGGTCGCGGTCCGTATCGGACAGGCTGAGCAGGAATTCCTTGGTGTAGGAGCTTTCGGCCTTGTCGGCCACGTCCCGGGCGATGTCCGCCTCGACTTCCTTGCTCTCCGCGACCGTCCGGCTCAGCTTGCTGACGATGGCTTCTTTTTTCTCCAAGAGCTTGCGGCAGACTTCCGCCTTTTCCTTTTTGTCCATCTTGACCGCGGTTTCTTTTTTCGCCTTGGCCGGAGGCGCGGACTTCCGCAACAGGCGGCCGGGCTTGAGAAATTTGGGTTTCTTGATCAGCTTACTTGGCATAATGTTTTCCTTTCAGAATCGTTAGGCCGCGGTAAACCTGCTCCAGAAGGACGACGCGGGCCAATTCATGGGAAAGGGTGAGACGGGACAGGGAGAGCCGCGTCTTGGCCCGGTCGATGATCCGGCCGGCCAGTCCCAGGAATCCTCCGCAGACGAAGGTCAGGGGCCGCGCGGCCGAGCCGTGCCGTTCCATGAAAAGCGCCAGCTCCTCCGAATTCATTTCCTTT
>VGJG01000054.1 GCA_016867615.1 Candidatus Aminicenantota bacterium
ATAGACGAAGGAATAGTCCCTGAGCCGGGGCATGACAAGCAGGGCCGCGAGAACGCCGAAGAAAAAGACCGCGTTCCGGTCGACGACGCGTCTCTTAAAAATGATGAAACCAAGGACGCAGACCGCCGAGAAGACGGCATGCAACAGTCCCGCGAAAAACAGCGGGTCCCGATCCTCGGCGAGCAGCAAGCGATAAGCCAGGGCAAAGAAGGATACGCCGGACCCGCCGGCCGCATCGCGAATGGCGCCCTGGCCGAAGAGCTGTTTGAGCCAGGCGATGTGCGCCCGACCGTATAGCGCCAAGGAAAGCCCATTGAGGGCCGCAAGAACCGCGAAAAACATCAAGGCGGCTCGAACCTTGAGTCGTTTCTCGCCGCCGATGAGAAAAGGCGGCAAGCCGAAAAGAGCGGGGGCGACCTTGAACACGGCCAGGGCGCCGATGGAAAGGTAGAAGGCCGGGAGGCGATTCCGGACGTAAAAGAAGCACGCGGCGCTGAAGACGAGCAGCATCAACAGCTCGATGTTGCCGGTCATCAGGTTCAGATATGACGCCCAAAAGCCGGAGAGGAGCAGGACGGCCAAATAGAGGAGATCGTTGTTGCTGAAGGATTTCACGACAACGAAGAAAGAAAGGGCCAGGAACAGTAGATAGAGAACCCAATATCCGAAGGGCTTGGCGAGCTTGTCGAGGATGGTGAAAACAGGCAGCGTGACGGGAGAGCTGGTGAAGGCAAGGAAATCTCCAGATTGGCTCGCCAGCTCAGCGGGAGCATAGGGATTTCCGCCCGAATCGTGGACCCGGACGGCGGAAACATAGATATTAAAATCCCTGCCGTAGGCATGGGGGGCCGTGTCGAGGAAGAATAAATAGACATTGCCGGCCAGCGCGACGGCGCATAGGGAAAAATAAATTATCTTGCCGGAAGGCAGCCTTCGAAATAAGCCGGGCATCAGAGCTCCAAGGCATTCGCAATATTACTCCAGGCATCACGCGGAGGGCAACTTCCGTATCGTTGCAGGGCAGCAGGGGGCGGCCTCGTGCGGCCGCCAACCAAAGCGGTCTCGTGAGACCGCACTCCAAAGCGGCGACAAGTCGCCGCAGACCAAAAAAACACCGCGGCCGGACTTATCCGCCGGATAATTGACAATTTGCCGGGGCTGTAATAATTTGCTCAAAGGAGCAGCAAATGAAAGTCCTCGTCACCGGCGGGTGCGGTTTTTTGGGTTCCCATGTCTGCGAGTTTTACGCGCAGAAGGGCGCCAAGGTCGTTTCCTACGACAACATGACGAAGCACGAGCTGGCCCGGACGGGCTTCGTCGCGGACGAGGCCCGGCGGCACAACTGGAACTACCTCAAGAAGCTCGGGGTCAAACTTGTCAAGGCCGATATCCGCGACTACCGACGGCTTCTGAAGCAAGCCCGGGGCTGCGACTACATCATCCACACCGCGGCCCAGCCGGCCATGACCATAAGCTGGGAGGACCCGCGCCTGGACGTCACTTCGAACGTCCTAGGCACGTTCAACGTCCTGGAGGCGGCCCGGGAGCTTCGGATCCCCGTGGCCTGCTGCGCCACGGTCCACGTTTACGGCAACAAGATCAACGAGGAGCTCAAGGAGAAGGCCAAGCGATACGTCCGGCGGCCGGCGGGCATCGACGAGGAGTACCGGACCCTGCAGGGCGTCCTCACGCCGCTGCATGCCTCCAAGGCCGCGGGCGACATCTACGTCAAAACCTACATCGACACCTACAAGCTCGAGGCGGCGAGCTTCCGCTTGACGGGCATCTACGGCACGCGCCAGTTCGGCGGGGAGGACCACGGCTGGGTGGCCAATTTCTCGATCAGGAGCGTGCTCGGCATCCCCTCGACGATCTACGGCACAGGCAAGCAGGTCCGGGACATCATCTACGCCACGGACGTCTGCGAGGCCTTCGACGCCTTCTACAGGACGCGCAAGGCGGGCATCTACAACATCGGCGGCGGCGAGGCGACGGCCATTTCGCTGCTCGAGTGCTTCGACATCCTGGCCAAGGTCCTGGGCCGGAAGCCCGAGGTGAGGTTCGAGCCCGCCCGCCACGGCGACCTGAGCTACTTCATCTGCGACATCTCCAAGGCGCGGCGGGCGCTGAAGTGGAAGCCCAAGGTCATGCCCAAGGAAGGCATCGGCCGGCTCGTCGTCTGGATTCAGGAGAACGTCGAGGTCTTCAGGGGGGATAAGAGATGAAAGCGCTCATCCTTGCGGGGGGCAGGGGGAAGAGGCTCAACGAGCTGTCCGCAAACCACAACAAGTGCATGACCAAGGTCGGCGGGCGTCCTGTCATCGAGTACAACCTGGACAACGCCGCGGCCACGAACCTCGAGGAGATCATCATCGTCGTCGGGTACCGGGCCGAGGAGATCATCAACGCTTACGGCAACCGGTATAAAGGCAAGGTCATCCGCTACGTCATCCAGTGGGAGCAGAAGGGCCTCGTGGACGCCGTCCAATGCGCCCGGGAGGCGGTCGGGGGGCAGGAATTCATGCTCATGCTGAGCGACGAGGTGCTCGTCAATCCCCGCCACCGGGCGATGATCGAGGAGTTCCGCAAGGGCGACTGCCTGGTGTTGTGCGGCGTGCTGAACGTCGAGGACAAGGACATGATCCGGCGGACTTATACGCTCATCCAGGACGAGGACCGCAACGTCTTCCGGCTGGTCGAGAAGCCCCGCCATCCGCTGAACGACCTCATGGGCACGGGCGTGTGCTGCTTCAAGAACGAGATCTACAACTACATCGATTTCACGCCCATCCACCACGAGCGGAAGGAGAAGGAGCTGCCCGACCTCATTCAGTGCGTCATCGATGAGGGGAAGAAGGTCAAGACGTTCCACGTCTGCGAGCGCTACACGAACATCAACAGCCCGGAAGACATCACGGCGGCGGAAAAGCTGCTGAAGC
Organism: Candidatus Aminicenantota bacterium; assembly: GCA_016867615.1. Taxonomy (GTDB): domain Bacteria; phylum Acidobacteriota; class Aminicenantia; order Aminicenantales; family JAFGAV01; genus JAFGAV01. Next base: position 2,940 of record VGJG01000054.1, read on the forward strand.
AGAAATAAGACTCGTGACGGCGAAACACGGTTCCAAGCTCGCGGCGAAACGGACTGCCGACTCCTCAAAAAAAGCGGGAACGCATTCCCGATCCCGCCCTGGAAAGCTACCGACCGCAGCGTTGAAGTCCGCGAAAAGAGGTCAGACGCCGACAGGGAGAGCGTCGGCGATGCGTGGCGCGACTGGCCGGACGATAAAAGCGGGAATCAATGGGCGGACAGGAAGCGCAACACGCGCCCTGGTCGTCATCCCGGCCCACAACGAGGAAGAAACGATCCGCGAGGTCGTGACGCGGTCACTGAAGCACGCCGACGTGTCCGTAACAGACGACGGGAGCCGGGACGAGACGCTCAAGATCCTGGAGGGGATCAAGCGGGAGGCGGACAGGGGAAAGCACGGACACAGGCTGAATATCGTCAAACACCCCCAGGCGACCCACATCCCCCGGGCCGTCCAGGACGGCTTGAAGTGGGGCGCGGCCCAACGGCAATACGACTATTTCATCACCATGGACGCCGGGCTGTCCCACGACCCGGACGCGCTGCCGGACTTCCTCGCGGCCGACCCGGGGGCGGAGGTCGTCATCGGCAGCCGCCGTCGACCCGAGAACGTGCCCGCCTACCGCAGGCTCGTCAGCCGCCTGGGCGCGCTGGTTATCAACTACGCCCTGTCGGAGTCCTATCTCGATGTCGCCGGGCCGCGCCTCAGGGACTGCACGAGCGGCTTCCGGCGCTACAGCCGGAGGGCGGCCGAAGCGATCGCCGCGGCGGAGCTCCGGTCGCGGGCGTTCGACTTCCACATGGAGGCCCTGGCCCTCTGCCTGCGTCGCGGCATGCGGGCCGCGGAAATCCCCATCACCTACGTCTTTTCGAACTCGTCCTTCAACCGCAAGGTCCTCTGGCAGGCCATGAAGTTCGGCTGGCGCCTCATTAGGACCAAATAAGACGGGGTCGCGCGGCTATCGCTCGTTCATTTCGTCTCTAGAGAATTTCCGGCCGGAATGGGCGTATTTGAGCGAACGCATCAACGATTCATAACCAATGGCTGTCTTTCTCAGACGGGGGCGCTTCTCGAGGAGGCGCATGATGTCGGCCAGGTCCTTCTGGCGCTTGCTCATCCGGCGGGACGCGTCCCCGTGCGCCCAGATCTTGCCCTGAAGCACATCCTCGACGGCGGCGACCTTCATCCTGTAGCCGAGCACCGTTTTGAGCTTCGCCCTCGAGATGAAGGGCTGGTAGCGCTCGTCCGTCTGGAGCTGGATCCTGAGGTCCGAGCCGGGGGCGGAAAGATTGATGCTGCACTTGAAGACTTTGGCTTTGAAACCGGCCCTTTTGGCCGCCAGGAGGAATTCCGCGAGTTTCGCCGAACTCACCACCAGGTCCAGGTCGAGGCTGACTACGGGCTCGGCATAGGCGTTCACCGCCAGCCCGCCGATGACGCAGTAAGGCGTTTTTGTCTTTGCCAAGAGGGAGAGAACGCGTTTCAGAACGTCCCCTCCTCCGCCGGCTACGGCATTGAAAAATTGTCTTCTCGTCATGCTGGATTCCCTTGAGTTTATTATAGCATACAGGAATGCGGCGTCGTGCCGGCATGCTCCAAAGCGGCGTCGTGTCGCCGCAATCCAGAGCGGTCTCGTGAGACCGCACTCCAAAGCGGCGGCGCGCTCCAAAAAGAGTTAGCCGATTTCGTCCCACAGGCGGAGGCCGGGGACGGCGGAGAAGTGGGCATCGTAGGTCACGAGGAGGGAGCCGGTTTCAAGGGCATGCGAAGCGATCCAGACGTCGTTGATGGGGATCGGCCGGCCGGCCTTTTTGAGCGCCGTCTTGATGAGGGCGAAGTATTCCGCTGTCTCACGCGTCGCGTTCACGACTTCCACTCCGGGCTTGTCCAAAAAACCATCAAGGATTTCCCGGTTTCTCTTTTCTTTGGCCCCCGCACGAAATCTCGCAAGAAGCTCTCCAAGGACAAAGACGGACATCGCGACTCGGTCGGCCCGTCCCAATGCGGATAACACCTTCTCGTCTCCGGCGAGAAACCTGATAAAAGCGCTCGTATCGAGAAGGACCGTTTTCATTTCCAGTCCCTCGGGTCCACGGCCTCGAAATCCGCAACATTCCTGAGGAATTCAGCGGCTTCCTTTTCTGACCATATGCCGCAGATATCCGCAAACTCGCTCTTCCTTTGGGGAAGCCGTTCTCCCAAGCCGAGCGCCCTGGCGAGGAGATCTTTCACGACTTTATTGACGCTTTTCCCCTCTTTTTTTGCTCGCTCCAGAATCGCTTTTTCGGTCGCGGCATCGATGCCGTGAATACTCATCGATTTCGGGGCCTTGCGGCTATTTTGACGTTTCAATTTATGGTTCATTACGATTTATAATCTAAATCATCATTGGCCGGTTGTCAAAACTCTGTTCACGGCAAAAAAAGGTGACACTTCCGTTATCGTGCTGGGAATCACGCCTTGAAGTGCGGCGTCGTGCCGCCGCAAACCAAAGCGGTCTCGTGCGACCGCACTCCAAAGCGGCGTCGTGCCACGGCGCCCAGAATGCATCCCCCGGTGCGGCCTCGTGAGGCCGCAAACCAAAGCGGCCTCGTGCGACCGCACTCCAAAGCGGCGTCGTGCCACGGCACCCAGAATGCATCCCCCGGTGCGGCCTCGTGAGACCGCACTCCAAAGCGCGCATGCGCCCGGTTGATCATCTCCGCTTTGTAGTCCTTGCCGAAATGACTTCTCCATCGGGCGAAGACAAGATGTGGCCTGATCCCAAACCGTCCGGCAGGGGAGCGATTGCCCGGCTGGCGCGCCAAGCTCAAAGAGCGCGGGTTTTTAAAAAAGCGTGTAGATGAACGGGGCGAGGGACGAGCTCTGGGCGAAGACAAGGAGCAGCCCGACCAGGACCAGGATGACCACCAGCGGGATCAGCCACCACAGCTTCTTCTTCCACAGGAAGCTCAGGAGCTCGCCGAAGATGCCCGCCCGGCTGAAAGCGCGCTTGAAGAATCCCATGGGCCCTCTCCCCTACTCCTTATCCTTGCGGATCACGAAATCTTCCATCACCAGGACGTCGATGCCGCTGCGGCTGAACGTCCGGAAGGCGTCGGCCGGTGCGGCGACGATCGGCTCGCCCCTCAGGTTGAAGGAGGTGTTGAGCAGCACGGGAACGCCCGTGGCCTCCCCGAAGGCGCGCACCAAGTCGTGATAGCGGGGGTTCCACTCCCGCCGGACGGTCTGCAGGCGCCCCGTCCCCATGTGGTTCACGGCGCTGACCGTCTCCCCGCGGCCGTCCTTGAAGGGCAGGACGAGGAGCATGTAGCGGGCCGGGTACTGGTGGGCGACGCCCTCCCCCTCGAAGTAATCCCCGACGGCCTCCTCGAGGACGACCGGGGCGAAGGGCCGGAACGGCTCGCGGAACTTGATCTTGACGTTGACCAGGTCCTTCATCTCCTCGCTCCGCGGGTCGGCCAGGATGCTGCGGTTGCCCAGGGCGCGCGGCCCCCACTCGAAGCGGCCCTGGAACCAGCCCACGACCTTGCCGCGCTCGAGGTCGGCCGCCACCCTCTCCGTGAGCCGGGCCTCGTCCGGGATGCGCTCGTAGGCGACGCCGTTGCGGTCGAGGAATTCCCCGACCTCCTCCCGGCCGTATTCCCGGCCCCAGTAGGCGTGCTCCAGGACGAACCCGCGCGGGCGGCCCAACAGGCCGCACCAGGCGTGCAGGGCCGCTCCCAGGGCGCCGCCGCCGTCGCCCGCGGCCGGCTGGATGAACAGCTCCTCGAAGGGCGTCTCGCGCAGGATGCGGCCGTTGGCCACGGAGTTGAGGGCGACGCCCCCGGCCAGGCAGAGCTTCTTCAGCCCCGTCCGCCGGTGCAGGTCGCCGGCCAGCCTGAGCAGGACCTCCTCGGTCACGCGCTGGATGCTGGCCGCGATGTCGGCGTAGTGCTCGTTCAGCCGGCACTGGGCGTCGTAGTCGGCCGGCTTGGCGCCGAAATAGGACGGGTAGCGGGTCGTGGAGGTGAAGAAGTGCATCTCCGGCGGCCGGGGCGGCCCGAAGAGGCGCTCGAACTTCCGGTTGAACGTCCGCTCCTCGGAATGGTGGTAGGAGAAGCGGTCCATTACGATGCGGAACGAGCCGTCGCCGGCGACGTCGATCAGGTGCTCCATGATCTTGTCGACGTGGCGCGGCGTCCCGTAGGGGGCCATGCCCATGACCTTGTACTCGCCCTCGTTGACCTGGAACCCCAGGAAGGCGGTGAAGGCCGAGTAGAGGAGCCCCAGGGAATGGGGGAAGCGGATCTCGCGGTCGAGGGCGATCTCCGTCCCGCGGCCCCGGCCCGCGGCCGTCGTCGTCCATTCGCCGACGCCGTCCACGGTCAGGAGGGCCGCCTCATCGAAGGGGGAGTCGAAAAAGGCGCTGGCGGCGTGGGACTGGTGATGGTCGCCGAACAGGATCCGTCCCTCCTCGACGCCGAGTTTTTCCCTGAGGATGGACTTCAGCCACAGCTTGTCGCCCAGCCAGGTGATCATGGACTCCCGGAAGACCTTCCAGGAACGGGGGTAGGTCTGCAGGACCATCTGCAGGATGCGCTCGAATTTATGGAACGGCTTCTCGTAGAAGACGACGTAGTCCAGGTCGCGGGCCGTGATGCCGGCCTTCTCCAGGCAGAAGCGGACGGAATGGTCGGGAAAGCCGTTGTCGTGCTTGACCCGGGAGAACCGCTCCTCCTCGGCCGCGGCCACGAGCTTCCCGTCGCGGAGCAGGGCGGCCGCCGCGTCGTGGTAGAAGCAGGAGATGCCGAGGATGTGCATCAGAATTGCTTTCCGGCGGACTCGAGGTCCGGCTTGACCTCGGGGCGTTCGATCCAATGGGATGCCGCCCGCCGCTTCTTAATCCTCAGGGGGTCGGAGAAGAGACGGACCGCCAGGCCGAAGGGCGTAACGAGGAGGAAATAAATCCAGGAGAGCAGCATCCGGCTCTGGAAGTTGCCCATTCTTTTCGAGAAGCGCTTCCAGCCCGTCCAGGCTCTGGCGAGAGGGCGGCGGTCGGTACGCGCCGCTTCCGGTGTGTCGGCGGGGCCGTGCTTCCTCTCGGTCTGCCGGGGGCGGCTGAGTAGGGCGCCGAGGACGATCCCGGCGGCCGTCCAGGCCGGGATGGCCAGCCAGCGGTTCCAGCCCATGGCGGTCCGTGAGGCGACGGCTCCGGCCCAGACCGCGGCCTGAGCGAAGAGGTCCAGGACCTCCGGCTCGGCGCGTTTCGTCCTCCCGGCGCGGAGCGCCGCGCCGGCGGCGTAGCCCGCCGCCGAGAGCAGGATCAGAGCCGCGTAGGACAAGAATTCCATGGACGCTATTATAAAGGGGTCGCGTCTACACTTTCCACTTTCACGTCCGGGCGGTCTCCTCAGACCGAAAATAAAGGCGGCGTCGTGCCGCCGCAAACCAAAGCGGTCTCGTGCGGCCGCACTCCAAAGCGGCGTCGTGCCGCCGCACTCCAAAGCGGCCTCGTGAGACCGCACTCCAAGGCGCGCCGGCGCCTGTTCGCTCCGAGCCGCCGCCCCCCCCGTCGGCCTTGACACTCCCGGGAGGGGTCGTTAAACTTATCGTCTTCTTTGCCCAAAAATTCTAGCCGGTCAAGGAGGTTGCCCTCATGAAAACCGTCAAGCTTTCCCACGTCAGGGACAAGATCAAA
>VGJG01000055.1 GCA_016867615.1 Candidatus Aminicenantota bacterium
CGAAGCGACCGTTGGAAGGGGGAAATGCGAAGCGAGTTCCCCCCCCTTCAAGTTGACTGGGGGCGCCGTTTTTTGCGCCCCTCTTTATTAAGGGCAGGAGAAGCCGGATCTACTTTATCGCCGACAGGGCCTTGAGGACGTCCCTGGCCAGCTCGGCGTCGGGGTCGTCGGCCGGCGCCGTGGCAACGACCTTCTTGAAGCATTCCACGGCCTTGGCCGTTTCCCCTTTGTTCAGCCAGGCGTAGCCGAGCTTGAGGTAGGCCTTGGGCCAGTCCGGCTTGATCCCCAGGGCCATCTCGTAATAGCGGATGGCTTTATCGGCGTCGCCGGACTGCATGAGGATCTCGGCCACGTTGAAGGGCAGGGCCGGGTCGGAGGGGTTGATCTCCAGGGACTTGATGAAATGCTCCTCGGCCTCCTGCAGCTTGTTCCGGGAGAGGTAGGTTTCACCGATGCTGGCATAGACCTGGGCGATGCTCTTGCCGTCCCTTTTGTCCTCGGGCTCGGCGTTCAAGCCCTCGAGGACCTTCCGGTATTCGTCCTCGGCCCGCTCGTAATCCTGGAGCTCCATGAGCGTGTTGGCCAGGTTGAGGCGGATCTGATAGAGGGCCGGGTTCTGGTCGACCAGGTCCCGATAGAGGGTCTCGGCCGTCTTGAACTGGCCCTGGTCGTAGAGGGTGTTGGCCTGGACGAGCGTCTCCCGGGCGGCGTCGGACAGGACCGGGGCCTCTCCCCCGGCCGGCTTTTTCAGGGTGATCTTCGGCTGGGGGTTCGACCTGAGCCCGCTGACCTGCAGGGGCACGGCGAGCTGGACGAACCCTTCCTTCTCCAGGATCAGGGTGATCGTCCCCCGTCCCAGCCCGATGAACCGGAACTGGCCCTGGGCGTTGGACACGGTGTCCATGGAGTTGGTGAACTCCTCGTAGCGGAGGGTGACCTTCACGCCCTCCAGGAGGTTTCCGTCCTCATCCACCACCACGCCCGACAGCCTTCCCTGGCCCCTCCCTTCCTGGGAGTCGAGCCCGGAGGGCCCCAGGGCCAGGAGCAGCAGGAACGCGCAGGATGCGCAGACGAGCTTTTTCATCATCGTTTCTCCTCTTCTCGGCTGATGAATATTGTATCACATGCCGCGGTTCGAGTCGGACCGGCCGTCGAGCGTTACGAGGAGCTTCTTCAGGGCCGATTCCGGCCGGGTCGTGGTCTCGACCACGCCCCCCGTGGCCGTGGCGACCCGGCTGAAGGCGTTGTACATGTCGACCGAGTGCTCCTTGACGCTCCAGGACGGGGGGATGTCCTTGGTCTTGATGTAGATAAAATGAAAGGCGACGCCCGATTCCTTGAGGGCCTCGATGAGCAGGTCCGTGTCGAGGAGAATTTTTTTGTCGGTCTCGGCGAACAGGTCGTTGGCCTCGAAGAAAACGACGGGCATGGCCCTCAGCCGGTTGATGGTCTCCCGGTCGGGGACCGGACGGAACTCGGCCTGGTAGGTCATGACGATGTGGTTCTCCCCCGTCTGGGCCTTGAACATCCCGGCGATGTCGGCCAGCAGCCCTTCGTCGACCTTGCGCAGGGACTGGAGGTTGACCAGGCTCTGGCGGTAGAGGGTCAGGGCCCGCCTCAAAGAGTTCATGTCCGATTGATTCTCGATCTCCCGGACCAGGGTCTTCATGTCGTCCATGATGACCTTGTATTGGGCGCTGCAGTACGCCGTGTCGGCCCGCAGATGGCCCTGCACCCTGAGGGTCAGGTCCCTCGTCGGCCCGGCCAGGGTCGCTTGGGAGAAGCTGTAGGCCCGGGCGGGCGTGTAGACGATGAGCTGGTCGCCCGGCCGCTGGACGCCGTCGAGGAAGAAGGAGACGGCGTCTCCCACGGCCTTGGTGTAGTCCAGGATCTCGAAAAAGAGGACGAAATTGCGCGTCCGGTCCTCCTGCCGGGAGCCGGCCCCGGGGGCGCTCGCGGAGAGCAGGAGAGAGACGGCGATCAGGAAGCACGTTGTTTTTTTCATGATGACCTCGCTTTTATGATCGCACAATCCCGTCCCCGGGGCAAATGGGAGAAGCCGCGCTGAAGCCCATGACCGCCTCACCGGCCTGGGCACGTTCGGGTTGTCCGGGTCGCAGCGAATCGAAAATCCCCTCAATCGCCGCCATCGTCCTCCCCCTGCTCCTCGCCCGGGTGCCGTCCCTGCCGGCCTCGGCGGCGATGCGCCCCGGGACGGTCAACCGCCCGGCTCGGCGTCGGTCCGTTCCGGGTTTGCCGCCCGGCCGGCCAGGACGTTGTGCCGCCTCTCCAGGTCTCGGCGGACATGGCGCAGGACGGGGAGCCAGAGGAAGATGTTGAGCGCCCAGACGACCAGCGCCGCCCAGAGGGCCGCCCGCATCCCCCGCAGGAGAACGATATAGGAGGCGACGAGCGGCCCCAGGGCGTTGCCCAGCATATCCATGACCGAGGCCAGGGAGACCATGGTCGCCCGGTGCTCGGGCAGGTTGATGTCCGTCAGGGTCCCGTACCAGTTGGGGTTGACGCCCTGGTTGACGAACATGGCGGCCACGACCGAGACGAGCACGACCCGGACGCCCGGCTCGGCCAGGGCCCGGCCGAGGGTCGCCCCCTCGGGCAGCCGGAAATCGGCGGTGATGAAGAAAACGAGGCAGACGATGGGCACGGCGTTGCAGGCCAGGGCGAGAAGGACGCGGCCGCGCCGGTCCCGGCGGAAGAGGGCGTCGCCCAGCCGGCCGAAGACGAGGGCGCCGAGAGCTCCGAAGACCATGACCAGGAAGACGATGAAATTCACCGGCCCGGCCTCCATGTTGTGGTCGTCCTTCATGAACTTGAAGATCAGGAAGATGAGGATCGCCCCGGGGACGACGTCCACGAAGTTGAGGATGAGCCAGACGTTGCTCCGGACCGACCGGAGGTAGCGGACGTCCGCCCGCCGGATGCGGAAGCGGTACTCGGCCCCGGCTTCGAGGGCGCCGCGGAGCTCCTCCTCCCGGGCGCCCCGGCGCGGCTCGCGGGCGAAGCGCAGCGCCAGGGCGAGGAGGAGCCCCATCGCGCCCGCGAGGAAGTAGGCCGTCCGCCAGGTGTGCGCCAGCGTCCCGGCCGTCAGGAATCCGGCCATGCGGCCGACGAGCATGGACATGGAAACGAGCCCGAAAGCCGCGCCACGCCGGGCGGGCGCGGCCGTGTCGCCCACCATGGAGAAGACGGCCGGCAGGACCGCGCCCTGCCCGAGGCCGCTCAGGGCCCTCCCGGCGAAAAACAGGAAATAACCCGCCCCCCCGCTGGGGATGAGCGGCGTGAGCGCGGAGGCCAGGCCGAAGAGCAGGCAGCCGGCCAGGAGGAGCCTCTTCCGCGGCCCGCGGTCGGAGAGGATGCCCGAGGCCACGGTCGAGACGGCCATGACCAGAGTGAACACGAAGGACACCCAGCCCAGGGGGACGACGTTCGAGGCGTCGCCGAAGAAATCCAGGAGCAGGGGATTGAGCAGCGGACTGAGGAGCGACTGGTCGGCGAAGCTCAGGAGGAGGGCGAGGAGAAGAAGGAGAAAGGTCATCGGCGGCTCAAGGGCTCACTTTCGCTCCGCTTAGATATAAAGCAAGGGAGTCCGCCGGTCAACATACCCGCCCGTCCGAAAACCGTCCGTCCGGAATCCTGACCGGGACTTCGTCGCGCCTGAGGACGTCGATCCCCTTGAGCTCGGGGAAGCGGTCGCGGTAAGATGACCGTGCCGTCACTCCAGGAAAAGGATGAAGCCATGATCATCGCCGAATTGGCCGTATTTCCCACGAGCGAGGGCTCCTCGGTCAGCCGCTACGTCAAGGAGGCGATCGCGGCCGTCGAGGCCACGGGCCTGAAGAGCGTGACGGGCGGCATGTCCACGGTCATCGAGGCCCCGGACTTCGAGAGCCTCCTGAGGGCCGTGGCCGCGGCCCATGCGGCCGTCCTCCGCCTCGGCGCCCGCCGCATCCACATCGACCTGCGCGTCGACCACCGGCTGGACAAGGAAGCGACGATCGACTCCAAGCTCCGGGCCGTGGGAAAGAGGCAGGATCCCTGACCACGTCCCCTTCCGCCCGGTCCGGACACGGGAACAAGTTCAGCGCTTCCCGCCGGACGGCGGAAGCCAAGATACGGGTCCTTCCGCGGAAAACGCCGCCTTGCCTCCCTCCGTCCGGCCCGAGACCGGAAGAGGTCAGGGCGTCGGCTGGATGAACGACGCGTCCCTGTCGAGGGCGATGTCGCGCCGGGCGGCGGTGATGGTGATGGTGAAGCCCGCCACGACGTCGAAGAGCGACATCAGGGTCAGCATGAGAAAGACCGAGCTGCCCGCCCCCTTGATGAAGAGGAACTCCAGGAGGAAGAGGATGAAGGTCAGGGTGGACATGATGTGGTCGTAGATCGAGGCCACGCTGGTGCGGGTCGCTTTGAGCAGCTCGATGAACAGACAGACGAGGCCCACGACCAGGAAGAGATGGCCCCAGGTGAAGACCCACAGGTCCTTGGAGACCATGGCTACGGAGAACAGCCGGCCCTCGAGCTCGGTCCCCCCGGCCGCGCCGAAGATGAAGAGTATGTTCAGAACGACCAGCAGGAAAAAGAACGTCGGCAACAGTTTTAAAATTTTCATGGTTTCCTCCCCGGCATTCGTCTGACTCGATATTGAAGTCTCATGAGATAATTTGCAACCGTACGCCCCCCCGGCTCCGGCCTCGCCGAGGGCGCCATCCTTTGCTCCCCTTAAATAAAAAAGTCATGTCCGCCGGCCGTCAGCGGAGCGCGGCTTTGCAGACCGGTCCGAGGAAGGCGTTGTCCGACCATTGGAAATCCTCCTCCCCCAGGCGGACGACCACCAGGTCCAGGCTGGGCACGACGTAGACCCGCTGGTTGAAGGCCCCCACCGCGGCGTAGGCGTCGGCCGGAACGTCCTTCCAGTAATCCCCGTCGTGGTTCGTCCACCACAGGAAGCCGTAACGGCGGTTCAGGCTCTGCGAGGGGCGGGCGGACTGGTCCACCCATCCGGCGCTCACCACCTGGCGGCTGACCCATTTCCCGCGCCGGAGGAAGAGGTAGCCGAACTTGGCGAACTCGCGCGCCGAGGCGATGACCGACTGGTAGGTCAGGGTGTTCCCCGTCTCGTCCGTAAGCCAGTCGGCGTTCCACATGCCGATCACAGACCACAGGCGCTCCCGGGCGTAGTCCTTGGCCTGCCGGCCCGAGGCTTTGAGGATGACCTCGGCCAGGGCCTGGACGGCGGCGTTGTTGTACTCCCAGTGTCGGCCCGGCTCGGCCTCCAGGGGCAAGCCGAGGGCGTACAGCGTCTGGTTGGGGGCGGTCAGGAGGTCGACGTAATCGCTGTTCAGGGTGCAATAGATGCCCGAGGTCATGCTCAGCAGGTGCCGGATGGTGATGGCCTCGTGCTCCTTGCCTCGCCACTGGGTGATCCAGTCCGAGGCCCGCTGGTCCGGACCGGAGATCCGGCCCTCGTCGATGAGCATGCCGATGAGGCAGGAAGTGAAGCTCTTGGCCACGGAATATCCCGACTGGGTCGTGTGCTTCGTCCAGGGATAGGCGTACCACTCCTTGACGACGTACCCGTGGCGGATGACGAGCAGGGCCTGGGACCTGCGGTTCCGGGCGTAATCGAAGGCCCGCTCGAGCTCGGCGTCGTCCATGTCCCGGGCCTCGGGGGAGGAGAGGGCCCAGTCGAGCGTCGGCCAGGGCGCCCAGCGGACGGCGGCGCCCGCCGCGAGCCGTTCGGCGGCCGGCTCGGGCTTCGGCGGGGAGGGGTAGTCGCGGGCGGCCGGGCCCGGGGTCAGAAGAAGAGGGAAGAGAGCCAGAATCGCGTAGGGGACGACAAAGCGGATCCGGCGTCGATGTCGCATCCGGAACATCATAATCAAGCGCGGATGAAAAAAGCAAGAACCGAATAGCCCGCCTTCAGCGTCGGCGACCCCTTCCTGACCTGATCGAGCGCCTGCGTCCGTTGAACTTCACCCTGCCTAAGGTGATCGGCTCCTTTGTGTCCGCCTCCTCCGGGGGACATTTTAGCTTGGCTGTAAAGGGGGGCATCCTTGCTGGGCTACCAGACGCGCCCGCCTTCGAGTTGACAGGGGATTCCCCTCTGGTAAAATGGACCGTTCCGCCCGGCCCGGTACACGCGGCGCCGGGGTTCCGGGGAGATTCTTATGAGCCGTTTTCTTCATGTCTTGGAGAACGAAGTCCAGATCGCCGCCCTGGTCTTCTTGGCTTCGGTCTACCTCCTCCGGGTTGTGTGGCTGATGCGTTTCCGTTCCCGCCGGATGCGGACGTATCCGCGCGGCTCGGCGGCCGGCGGCGTCGCCCTGTCGCTGGTCAACATCTCCCTTCCCTGGTCGATGGAATCCGTGAGGCGCAAGCCGTTTTTCTACGTCCAGTTCGTCGTATTCCACCTGGGCGTTGCGGCGGCCATCGCCGCGACCTTCATCATTCCTTACGCTCCCGCTTTTTTCCGTCTCAGGCCGGCGGTCCTCGCCTTCCAGGTCATCCTGACCGCGGCGTTCCTGGTGGGACTCCTGCGCCTCTACCGGCGGCTGGCCGATCCCGCCTTGAGGCTGGTGAGCTCGGCCGACGATATCTTTTCTCTCGTCCTGATGACGGCCTATTTCGCCGCGGCGTTTCTGGCCGTGCCCAACGATCATCTGCGGCGGGAGTGGACCCTGATCCTTTTCTTCGGGCTGACGGCTTTTTTCCTGGTCTATGTGCCCTTCTCCAAGATCGGGCACTACCTGTACTATCCCTTCACCCGGTTTTTCCTGGGAAGGACGCTCGGACACAGGGGGGTTCGTCCGGCGCCGCGAAGCGAGAAATGAAATGAGAGTCAAGAAGACGGGCAGGCGGGGGGAGGGCGCGAATCCCGTCATCGGCCTGCCGCTCCTGACCCAGTCCCAGGAGAGGGCCCGGACGGAGGGGCTGCGGAGCGTGACCGACGGCCGACTCAAGCTCTATGACGGCCGGGCCGACAACGTCGGCAGGTTCTTGGAGCTTCTCCGCCGGAGGCTCACCCGCCCCCTGGCCGCCTCCCTGGCCGGTTGCGTCCACTGCGGGATGTGCGCCTCGTCCTGCCATTATTTCCTCGTCCGTCCCGACGACCCGACCATGACGCCCGTCTATAAAGCCGATCAAATCAGGAAAATCTTCAAGAGACACCTCGACTGGACGGGCCGGGTCTTTCCCTGGTGGGTCAAGGCGGCCTCGCCGGCGGACGACGAGGACCTCAACCGGCTGAAGAACATCGTCTTCGGGACATGCAGCGCCTGCCGCCGCTGCACTCTCAACTGCCCGATGGGAGTGGACACGGCGGCCTTGGTGCGCTTCACCCGGGGCCTTCTGACCGAGCTGGGCATCGTTCCCGAGGGGGTTTTCAACGTCAGCCGCGACCAATGGGAGACGGGGAATCAGATGGCCGTCACGCGGGAGGAATACCTCGACACCCTGGAGTGGATGCGCGAGGAAGTCGAGCAAGAGCTCGGCGAACCCGTCGAGATACCCGTTGACCGTGAGGACTGCGACGTTCTTTACACCATCAACCCCCGCGAGGTGAAGTTCGACCCCCGCTCGATCGCCCAGGCGGCCAAGATCTTTCATGTCGCCGGGGAACGTTGGACGATGCCCGGCTGGGGCTGGGACCAGACGAATTTCGGCCTGTTCTCGGGCGACGACAGCCTGGGCGGATGGGTGGCCGGGAACGTCTATGAAGCCGCGCGGCGCCTGAGGGCGGGGCGCATCGTCATCTCCGAGTGCGGCCACGGCTATCGCTCCACGCGCTGGGAGGGCTACGACTGGGCGGAATTCGACCAGGAGAGGCCGACGGAGTCCGTGGTCGTGACCGTGGAGCGCTCTATCCGCCGGGGACGGATCCGGGTGGACCCGGCGCGCAACGCCGAGCCCGTGACATTTCACGACTCCTGCAACATCGCCCGCTCCGGCGACTTGGTCGAAGAGCCGCGCCGCGTCCTGCGGCTTGTTTGCTCCGATTTCAGGGAAATGCATCCCAACCGGACCGAGAATTTCTGCTGTACCGGCGGGAGCGGGCTCCTGTCCATGGCCGAGTACCGGCCCCTGCGCATGGAGGTGGCCCGGATCAAAGCCGAACAGCTCAGGGCTACGGGCGCCAAGCTGGTCTGCACGATATGCCACAACTGCGTCGACGGCCTGACGGACGTCATCAAGCACTACAAGCTGGATATGAGGGTTGTCCAGATATTGGAGCTTACGGCCCGGGCCCTCGTCCTGCCCGGTCCGGACCCGTCCTGAGCGGGCCCAAACCGTTTCCTCTCTCTCTCCGGCTCGAGCGCGACAGGACCGATCATTTTTACGGTGCCCGGGATGATCGACGCGGCCGTTAAGACCGGCCTGCGTCGAAATGGCGCCGGCCTTCGGTGAACGACAGCGCGCCTCTGCGGTCGGCGCGGACCCCGATGGTCCGAGGGGATTTCTTCCGTCGGGGCGGGAAAGGTATAATAGCCTCACTTTGCATGCCAGGAGGAGCGAATGAAAAAAGTCCTGATCTCCCTGATGGCTGTTCTTCTCGTCCTGCTGCCTT
>VGJG01000056.1 GCA_016867615.1 Candidatus Aminicenantota bacterium
CCTTTTATTTTCACGCCGGCCACAACCGTTTCGAGCGTCCCGGGGCCGCGGCCCGCAGCCTGGACAGGCTCGTGGAGGAGCTTCTGCGCTCCCCGAGGCCGAAGGACTGGTTCCGGGCATATTTCAACGCCGGCCTCAGGGAGTATGTCCTGGACCGGCCCCGGCTCCTGCCCTGCGCCGCCGGAACGGATATATTTTTTCTCGATCCCTTCGGCGAGGTCTATCCCTGCAACGGCCTCGAGCCCCGTTTCTGGCAGGAGAGCCTGGGCAACCTCCACCTTGCCTCGTTCGAGGAGATCTGGAATTCGGAGAAGGCCGCGGAGGTGCGGGCCCGCGTCCGGGAATGCCCCAAAAATTGTTGGATGATCGGCACGGCCGCGCCGGCCATGAAGAAGCATATCTTCAAACCCCTCCTGTGGGTGGCCGGCAAGAAGTTCCTGAGGAGCCGGCGGCCGGCATGAAGGTCGCTTTCATCGGCGCGAAAGGCATTCCGCCCCGGTTTGGGGGCATCGAAGTTCACGTCGACGAGCTCAGCCGCGGTCTGGTCCGCAGGGGCGCGGAGGCGGTCGTTTACGTGAGAGACTGGTACACTCCGCGGCGCCTGAAGTCGCACCGGGGGGTTCGGCTCGTCCATGCGCCGACCGTCAGGACGAAGCACCTGGACGCGGCCGTCCACAGCTTCCTGGCCACGGTCCATTGCCTCTTCACCCGGGCCGACATCGTTCACTACCACGGCATCGGGCCGGCGATCTTCAGCCCCCTGGCTCGGGTCGCCGGCAAGCGCGCGGCGGTCACGGTCCATCGCCTGGATTGGGCGGCCGACAAATGGAGCCCGCCGGCGCGGGCGATGCTGAAGCTCGCGGAGCGGGTGGCGGTGCTGGCGGCGCACCGCCTGATCGTCGTGTCCGCCGACCTGGCCGGTCATCTCCGGCTCCGTCACGGCGTGGAGGCTTCCGTCATCCCCAACGCCGTCCCCCGGGGGACGATCCGGCCCCTGGCCGGGGCCGGACGGCGCTTCGGCCTGGAGGCGGGAGGGTATGTGCTCTTCCTGGGAAGGCTCGTCCCCGAAAAAAGGCCCGACTGGCTCGTCAGGGCGTTCCTCGAGTCCGCGGCCCGCCGCGAGGGTCTGAGGCTCGTCCTGGCGGGCGGGGCGAGCGGAACGGAGGACTACGTCCGGAAGCTCAAAGACCTGGCGAAAGACGATCCGCGGATCGTTTTCACGGACAACGTCTCCGGGGAGGAAAAAGAAGAGATTTTCTCCAACGCCCTGCTTTTCGTCCTGCCCTCGCGCCTGGAGGGCCATCCGATCGCCCTGCTCGAAGCGCGGGGCTACGGCCTGGGCTGCCTGGCCAGCGATATCGGCCCCCACCGCGAGGTCGTCCGGGACGGCCGGGACGGCGTTCTTTTCCGGGCGAGCGATTACGGCGACTTCGCCGCCAAGCTCGAGGCGCTTCTCGACGACCCCGTCCGCGTCCGGGAGCTGGGGAGGCGGGCGGCCGAGGCCGCCGCCTCGGGACCCGGCTGGGAGGATGTCGTGTCCGGGACCCTGGCCGTGTATCGCTCGCTGTGCGGAGTCTGAAGCGCCGGTCGTTCGGACGGCGGGCTTATTGATCTTCGTCTTGTCCTCGTCGCCGCGGCGTGGCATACTGCTTCCCCATGGGCCACATCCGCAAGCAGATGATCACCCTCATGACTTCGGCGAGGTGCAATCTCGCCTGCGTGTACTGCTCCCAGCGTTCCTTCCCGGCCTTGGCTCCCGGGGACGAGACGATCGACATCGCTTTCGCCGAGGCCGGGATGAGGGATTTTTTCGCCTCGAACCCGAGCCGGGCGATCCGGTTTTTCGGGGCGGGCGAGCCGACCCTGGCCTTCGAGGTCATGAAGGAAGTCCGCGACCGCGCCCGGCGCCTGGCGGGCGATGCCCTGCGCGTCGAGCTTCAGAGCAACGGCCTGTTTTCCCCCGAGGTGGCCGATTGGGTCGAACGGCACGTGGACATCCTCTGGCTGTCGTATGACGGTCCGCCCGAGATCCAGGACAGGAACCGGCCGACCCGGGGCGGAGGGCGGTCGAGCGGCGTCGTCGGGGAAAACCTCCGCCGCTTTGCGGACAGCGACCGGATGCAGGCCGGGATCCGGGCGACCGTGGCCCCGAGCGATTTTCCCCGCATCGTCGAGATCGTCGAGCATTTCCACGACCTGGGCCTGCGCCGCGCCTGCCTGGCCCCGGTTTACTCCTCGACGGCCAACGTCCGGGGCGAGAGGTCGCTTGGCCTCCTGGAATTCGCCCGGCACTTCGTGCGGGCCGACGAGGCCGCCCGAAGAATGGGGATGAGCCTGAGCACCCATCTCATCGTCAATTTCGACGAACCCGTCACCGGCTACTGCCGGGCTTGCACGCCCTGCCCCCACCTGACCACGGACGGCTGGGTCTCGTGCTGCGACGAGACGCCGCTCGGTCCGGACTACCTGCCGGGTATCCTCCAGGATCTCATCTACGGCCGTTGGGAACCCGAAGCGAAATCCATACGCTACTTCCCCGAGGCCCTGGCCCGCATCCGCGCCCGGAACACGGACAACCTCAGACGGGGCGGCTGCTCAGGATGCGACCTGATCGCGAACTGCTCGGGCGGCTGCCTGCCCAAGAACATGTTCATGACCGGGGACCTCTTCACGCCCTACCCGGAGTGGTGCGAAGCTGTGCGATACCTCGCCTCCAGACTGCCGAGGCCGCAGGGATTGTTTCCGTTTCTCCATTCCTGACCGTATTCCGGACTGATTGCGGATTTTCGCGGCGGAACGCCGGTCCCGCGAGAGCCAAATTGACAGCTTTTGCGGGAGTGTGATGGAATCACTATCCCCGGGAAACAGCATGGAAGACCGCAACGGCGCCCACAGGGAGATCACGGCCGTCGCCAAGGGCGCGGGCATCTTCTTCATCGGGACGCTGGTCGGGAACGGGCTGCGCTATGTCTATCAGCTGGTCGTCGCCCGGAGCATGGGTCCCGGCGTCTACGGCGGCCTCCTGCTGGGGATCGCGATCCTGCAAGTCATGCAGCTCGTCGCCGACCTGGGATTGAGCCAGGGAGTGGTCCGCTACGCGGCCATCTTCCAGGGGCGCGGCGACCGGGCGCGGGTCAAGGGGATCATTGTCCTGGCCTTGCGTTCGGTCCTGGTTTCCGCCCCGGTGTTGGGGCTGCTTATGTTCCTCGGCTCGTCGACCCTGGCCGGACGCGTGTTCCGCACACCCGAGCTGGCCCTCATCCTGAGGTTCCTGGCCGTCGTCCTCCCACTCTACGCCTTGACCATGATTCTGGCCTTCGCCTTTCAGGGCCTGCAGGTCATCAAGTACCGCGTTTACGTCAACCAGTTCGTCGAGCCGGGCTCCAGGCTCTTGCTGGCCGTCCTGTTCCTGGCACTGGGCGGGGGCCTGACGGGCGTCCTGTCGGCCTACGTGCTGGGAGTGCTCCTGTCCCTGGCGGCGGCGGTCCTTCTGATGAGGCGGGTCTGCCCCGAGATTTTCCGGCCGGCGATCGCGGCGGTCATCGAGCGGAAAAAGCTGTATTCCTTCTCCTGGCCGCTCCTTTTTTCCTTTCTCCTGGGGTATCTCATCGTCTGGAACGATACGCTCTTTCTCGGCATTCTGAAGAGCTCGAGGGATGTGGGTGTCTACGGCGCGGCGCAGAGGACGGCCCTCCTGCTGACGTTCATCCTGGGGTCCTTCGTGGCCATCTTCGGTCCGCTTGTCGCGGACCTTTTCAGCAGGGATAAAAAAGAAGACCTGAACCGCCATTTCAAAACCGTGGCCCACTGGTCCTTCTCCCTGACCCTTCCCCTGGCGGTCCCGGCGGTCGTGTTCGCCCGGCCGGTCCTGCGCCTGTTCGGCGAGCCGTACACCGCCGCCGCCGGGTCTCTGGTCATCCTGGCTTGCGGCTGGACGGCGCACGCCCTGCTGGGGCTGTGCGGGAACGTCATCACCATGAGCGGGCGGTCGAAGCTCCATCTCCTCAACAACGTCTTCCTGCTGGCGGTCAATGTCGCCCTGCATCTGTTGCTCATACCCCGCTTCGGGATCCTGGGCGCCGCGGCGGCTACGAGCGGCAGCGTCCTCCTCTGCGACATCCTGGCCCTGCTCGAAGTCCGGTTTTTGCTGAGGATGAGCCCCTTTCGCTCCGACCTGCTCAAGCCCCTGGCCGCCGCCGGGATCGGCACAGCGGGCTGCCTCCTTGGGAGGGGATCGCTCTTTTCCGGAGCGGGGGACTTGATAGAGATGGCCCTGGGGTCCGGTCTTTTCCTCTTCCTTTACGGAGGGGCGACGTTGCTCCTCGGCATCCGGGACGAAGACAGGGCCGTGCTGGGTAAGATCCTGATAAGATTGAAGAGAATAAAAACCGGCGGTCCGGCGTGTGCTTCCGGTCCGGGGAAATGAAGGATATTATCAAGAAAGCCCTGCCCGAGCCCGTCCTGTCGCTGTATCATTTTGTCCGCGACGGAGACCTGCCGCCGGTCGGTTCATTTTTGTTCGACCGGTCTTTGAGACTTCCCCTCGCCCGCCGTCTGGCTCTGGTCAGGAGGATGGTTGCCGTCTCGGGTAGCATTCCCTGCCCGCACACGCAGGGGGAGATGCTCGAGGTCATGAGGGCGCTCCTGTCGCTCGCCCCGGAGAGGGAGGGGGCGGTGGTCGAGGCCGGCTGCTACCGGGGGGGGAGCACGGCCAAGCTGAGCCTGGCGGCGAAGCGGGCCGGCCGCAAGCTCGTCGTCTTCGACTCCTTCCAGGGGCTGCCCGAGCACGAAGAGCCGCCGACGGAGAACATCTTCGGGGAGACCGTCCGTTTCCCGCCGGGGGAGTACCGGGCGTCACTAGAGGAGGTCAAGGCCAACGTCGCCCGCTTCGGCGCTCCGGACGTCTGCGATTACCGGGCCGGATGGTTCGAGGAGACGATGCCCGCCGCCTCGGGACCCATCGCCCTCATGTTTCTGGACGTCGACCTGGCCTGTTCGACGCGCACGGCGCTCAAGCATCTTTACCCGCGGCTCGTTCCGGGCGGCGTGCTCTTCTCCCATGA
The DNA here is from genome assembly GCA_016867615.1 of Candidatus Aminicenantota bacterium. Taxonomy (GTDB): domain Bacteria; phylum Acidobacteriota; class Aminicenantia; order Aminicenantales; family JAFGAV01; genus JAFGAV01. The sequence goes on from VGJG01000056.1 coordinate 5,064, forward strand.
CGGGCATCTCCCCCGGGTCATCTCCGTTTTCCGGGATGCGGAATTTTGGGAGAAGGAGGTGGGCTGCCCGCCTCCCCGCATCGCCGGCCTCGGCCGCCGAAAGCTGATCAGGGCGGACAAGGCGCCATGAGGCACTTTTTCGTCCGTCGCGTCCTCTACCCGCTCATGGAAACCCTTCAGCGGCGCGATTTCCTGAGCCTGCTCGAGGAGTATGAACGCCTTCAGTTCCGCACATCGGGGGAGCTCCGGGCGCGGCAGGAAGAAAAGCTCAGGGCCGTCCTTCGTCAGGCTTATGCCCATGTGTCCTTTTACGGGGAGCGGTTCGCTGCCTCGGGGCTGACGCCCGGGGACATCGGGGGGCTGGACGACCTGCCCAGGATCCCGCCCCTTTCCCGCGAGGACATTCGCCGGAATTTTCCGGACAGAATGACGGCCGGCAATATGCTGCGCCGCCGCAGGGTCCTCGACAGGACCTCGGGCTCCACGGGAGTCCCCTTGATGTTTTACCGGGACAAGGCCGCCCGCGACCGAACGCTGGCTTCCTTCCTCCTCTTCAACGCCTGGGCGGGCATCCGGCCGGGGGATCGGACCGTCCATATCGGGGCTCCCCAGCCCTTGAGGCCGAGATCGCGGCTGTCGGCGGCGCTCCGCGGGCACACCGACCTCGGCATCTTCAGCCTTGACGACCGGAGCACGGAAAAACTCCTCAGGCGTTTGAACGAGATCAAACCGGACCTCGTCGAGGGGTACGCCTCCGCGATATTCCAGGTCGCCCAGGCCGCCCTGAAGCACAATGTCCTCCCGAGGCCGCGGGCGGTGGTGACGACCTCGGACATGCTGCCCGCGCCCGAACCGGTCGAAGAAGCCTTCGGCTGCCGGGTATTCAACCGCTACGGCAACAGGGAGATCTGCGGCGCCCTGGCCCAGAGCTGCGAGCAAGGCCGAGGCCTTCATATCAATACCGAGCTGTGCGTCCTCGAGGTCGTGGACGAACGCGGCCATCCCGTCCCGGCCGGCCGGAGCGGCCGGGTGCTTGTCACGGACCTGGCCAACAGGGTCATGCCCCTTCTCCGCTATGACACCGGGGACACGGCCACGGCCGGCGGGGAATGCTCCTGCGGCCGTGGGTTTCCCCTGGTGGGAGCGGTTGAGGGCCGGAGTTCGGAGTTCCTCGTCTCTCCCCGGGGTCTGCGCGTCTCGCCCGTCGCCCTCGGCCACTTCCTGTTCGTGACCAGGCCCTATGCCCACCGAATCCTCAAATTCCAGGCCGAGCAGAGCGAGGCCGGAGGAGCGACTTTTCGCTTCGTTCCCTTGAAGGAGGCCTCGGAGTCCTTGAAGCGGGACCTCCTCCGGGACCTTCGGGAATTTCTGGGCCGGGACGTCGAGGTCCGGGTCGAATTCGTCGCGGACATCCCCCCCGGACCCGGCGGAAAACACGCCGTCATCAAATCGTCTCTCCCCCGGCTGCCTTCCTGACCTGTCCCGGACGGTCTTTGACACCCTCCGGAGGAAATTCATATGATAGGCGGGCCATGGCCGACGTGGTCCTCATCAAGCTCGAAAGCGACCGGGACGACCAGCCCCTCGCCCCGCCCTACGGCATCCTCTACGTGGCCTCCGCCCTGGAGAAGGCCGGCTTGTCGGTCAAGCTCTTTCACGAGAGGGGCACCCCGGAAGCCGTGCGCAGGATCGGCCGCGAGACTCTCGAAGAGAAGCCTCTTTTTGCCGGGTTTTCCTGTCTCACCGGTCCGTCCCTGGCGGCGTCTTTGGACGCATCCCGGCTCATCAAAAGGAATGCGGACACAGCGGTCGTCTGGGGAGGCGTTCATCCGACGCTGCTGCCCGAACAAGTCCTGGCCGAGGACGGCGTCGATGTCGCGGTCCTGGGGGAGGGGGAGGCGACCGTCGTCGACTTGGCCGGAGTCCTGAAGAACAGCGGGCCGAACGCCGCAGCGCTGAGCGCCGTCGAGGGGATCGCCTTCAAGGACGCGAACGGGATAAAAAGAACCGCTCCCCGTCCCCTGATCCCCGACCTGGACGCGTATTCCCCCGCCTGGCATCTTCTGGACAGAGGACGGTATATCTATGGCGAGAGGTACTTCTACTCGGAGGGCGGGTCGAAGCTGCCGGGCGGGAGGGTCGCCGGGCTGATCACCAGCCGGGGTTGTCCCTGGCGGTGCGGATATTGCCTTCATGAATCCATGCACCGCAGGACGTTCCGCGCTCATTCCGTGGGCAGGGTCCTCGGGGAAATCAAGCTCTTGAAGGAGGCGGGGGTCACGGCAGTCAATTTCGAGGACGCGAATTTCTTCACCGACAAGGAGAGGGCTTTGGAGATCGTCAGGGCCGCGGACATCTCCTGGGGCTCATCCATGAGGGCCGATGTCCTCGCCCGCGGGGGCGAGCGTCTCGCCTCGGAGATCAGCGCCCGGGGATGCGTCGAGCTCCAGGTCGGAGCCGAGTCGGGCTCGCAGCGCGTCCTCGACCTCATCCACAAGGACATCACCCCCGCCCAGATACGGGAGTCGGCCCGCCTGGGACGGAAATTCGGCATCCGGATCCTTTTCAGCTTCATGGCCGGCGTCCCGGGGGAGACATGGGACGACATCCTGGCCACTCTGGACCTCATGGATGAAATCCGTTCCTACGGCGAGATGATCGTGACCAACGGGCCCTTCCTCTATTTTCCCTTCCCCGGCACGTCGCTCTACGGCAGGGCGGTGGCCGGGGGCTTTCGGCCGCCGGCCGGGACCAAGGACTGGACGTTCCTTCTGTGGGGGATCCATCAGCCCCTGGCGCCCTATGTCCCCAGACACGCCCGCTTCCTCGAGCACTACCGCCGCATGGCCTGGAGCGGTGGGGGAGGGCGTCCGGCGTTCGCCGCGGCTCGGCGGGTTCTGGGCTCGCTGGCCCGGGCGAGGTGGAGAAAGAGATGCTTTCGTTTTCCCCTGGACTATCATCTTCCCCGGTTCCTGCTGCGGGCGGCCGGGCGGCTGGGAGTGAGAGGATGCGGCCGACCGCGTCCGGAACGTTGACGATGCGCGTCCATCAGCTCTTCGACCTGGGCCAGATCCTGAGAGCCCAGCGGCTGGACTCGGAGCGGCTGGAGAAGCTCCAGGCCGAAAAGCTCGGCAAGCTCCTCCGGCACGCCTGCGCCCATGTGCCCTATGTGCGCCGGATGTTCGGCGCGGGGGGGATCCGGCCCGAAGACATCGTCCGGGTCGAAGACCTGCGGCGTCTGCCCCTGACGGACAAGTCCTTCTACAGGAGCCTGACGCCCCGGGAGAGGGCCGCGGACAACGTGGCGGTCGAGACGTGCAAAACTTTTCAGACGAGCGGCACGACCGGCCTCCCGCTGCGGTTCCACATGACCCGCGGGGATTTCACCCTGCGGAACCTGAACAGCGCCCGGGCCTATCTCGCCTCCGGATACAAGCCCTGGCAGAGGATGGCCGTCCTGGCCGGAGACCGGCTGGTCAACGAGAAGCGGTCCTGGAACGAACGTCTGGGCC
>VGJG01000057.1 GCA_016867615.1 Candidatus Aminicenantota bacterium
TGATGCCGGCCAGCTTGGGGCCGATGATGTAGCCCACGCCCAGGAAGGCGGGGCTCGTTTCCGGCCCGCGCAGGAGGAGCGAGCCCTTGCCCGCGCTCACGACCTGCTGCCATTTCTGGCCGATGACCTTGAACTCGGTCAGGAAGGTGAGGAGGGCGCCCAAACCCATGCCGGACAGGAGGAAGCCCGTGCCCCGGGCTCCTTTTTGTCCGGCTTTATGGATCTCGGCCGCGGCCGTGGATTCGGGGAAGGGCAGGTCCTTCTCGGCCATGAGGATGCGCCGGGTTATGGTCACGAACATGATGCCCAGGATGCCGCCCAGGACCAGGATGACCGTCGAGATCACATAGTGGCCGGGCGTGAAAAAGGGCAGCCAGATGCCGGCGATGAACAGGGCCGGCAGGGTGAAGATAGCCCCCGAGGCGATGTTGCCCCCGATCGAGCCCACGGTCCGGGCGAAGTTCTCCTCGAGGAGCGTGCCCTTGAAGCCCTTGATGACCGCCATGCCCACCACGGCGGTGGTGTAGGTGGCGGCGATGGTCATGCCCGCCTTGAGGCCCAGGTAGGCGTTGGCCGCGCCCATGAAGGCGGCCAGGATGACGCCCAGGACGAGGGCCCGGGGCGTGAACTCCTTGACGTCGCTCTCGGCGGGAACCAGCGGTTTGAATTGTTCACCCGGCATGTTCTTATCTCCTTTTCAAGGAATGCATTTCTCACCATTTGAAGCGGGCCATGAGCCGCGCCTGGCGCGGATTCTGCCTTCCCCACACCTGGCCGAAGATGGGGATGTCCTCCTTGACGAAAGCCACGGGCTGCTGGCTGTTGAACAGGTTGAGCACGTCCAGCCGGAACGACAGGGCCCGGCGCGCTCCGAGTTTGAAGCTTTTCTCCAGCCCCAGGTCGAGATAGGCGTGGGCCGGGGTCCGGCGCACTCCCCGTCCCTCGGGGTAAGAGTAATAGCCGCCGAAATAAGGGACATAGCCCTTCTTCTCCCAGGGATAGCCCGACAGCCATTCGAAGGCCACGGACAGGAACATTCCCCAGGGGACGGCCAGGACGGTGTTGACCTTGACGGTGTGGTCCACCGAGTAGGGAAGCTTGCCGTACCAGCCCTCGTCTCCTATGCCGCGGCCGCCGAGCCCGCCCAGGGCCCAGTCGTAGTAGGCCTTGATCTCGGCCAGCTCGGGCAGCGGGGGGATGTAGATGTGCTTGCCGAAGAATGCGACATAATTCGTCCCGCCCTCTTCCTGGGACCAGGCGCCGGGCTCGGTCTGTCCGGGGTTCGTCCCGCGGGCCAGGCCGTAGGCGTAGGAAGCGTTGAAGAAGACCGCCGGCCCCAGCCGGCCGTTGAGCTCGAGCTCCAGGCCGCGGTAGTCGCGGCGCTTGTGCTCGAAGTTGTCGAAGAGGAATTTGTAGTTCGTCTGGGGGTCGAAGACGAGCAGGACCTCGAGCAGTTCCTTGGCCGAGGTCTGGACGTAGCGGGCCTTGACTGCCCAGTCGCGGCCCAGCCGCCGGTCGAACTCCAGCAGGAAGCGGCTCAGGAAGTTGGGCTTGATGCCTTCGGCCACGTCGAAGTTCTGGGTCGACTGCTCGGCCTGGAAGATCCAGTGAGCCGGGTCATAGACCTCCGCTTGAGTGGGGTTCTCCGGCCCCTGCCAGCGGTAGGTCCGGAAGCTCAGGCCTTGGCCGGGGTTGAAAAACCCCAGGGCCATGGTGGTGATCAGGTCGGAGAAGCGTCCCCAGCCCAGCTTGACGACGTTGACCCCGTCGCCCGTCAAGTCCACAGTCAGCGAAACGCGCGGCGAAAGAAAATCCCCCAGGCCCCAGGACCAGAGCTTGTCCTTGTTTTGGTCCAGACAGATCTGGGTCTGGCTTCGCAGTCCGGCCATGAAGGTCACGGGCCCCCAGGTGACCTTGTCCCTGATGAACACGCCCAGGCCGTAGCTGGAGTTGGTGAAGTTGAAGGCGTTGTATTCGAAGAAAGCGGTCGGCGTGCCCATCCCGTCGCGCCAGGTGTTGAAATGATACTTCGTCCCGGCGTCGTAGCCGTTGCCGGGGAAGATGTCCTCGTCCTGACCGGTGAAATCCACGTCGAACACCGAGGCCTGGGAATAGTACTCCAGCCCGAGCTTGATCTCGTGCCGGCCGAGTTTGGGGATATCCAGGTGCTTCGTGTACTTGAACCCGAAATCCAGCCGGTTCGACTGATCGGTCACCGTGCCGTAGGAGTTGTTCAGGTTCTGGGCCAGGTCCTCGACGTAGTGCTGGGCCGGGCCGAGGTCGCCGTCCTTGGGACGCTTGAGGTTGTCGCGGACGACCGTCCCCAGGCCGGCCTCGATGAAGGACGTCGGGCTGAGGATGCCCTTGTAGTTGAGGCGCAGGAAGGAATCGGTGTAGGTCTCGTCCTCGTAGAGCTCGGGAATGCCCGTCCCTCCCCGGGGCTCGAAGGACTGGTTCCAGGCTCCGGTCAGGGACAGGTTGTGGTCGGCCGAGAGGCTGTAGGTCAGCTTGGCGAAGAGGCTGTTGCGCCGGTAGACCTTTTCCCCCCGGGGGATGGAGAGGTAATCCAGGACGGCGTCGCTCGTCTCCTCCCGGTCGGAATAGACGTTGTCGGAGACGAAGAACCAGAGCTTGTCCCTGATGAGCGGACCGCCGAGGTTGAGGTACCCGTTGGCCTGGGAGAAATAGTCGGGTTCGCTGCCCACCGAGAGCTGCGCCCGGCGGGCGGACTGCAGCGCCTTGTCCTGGAAGAGGAAGGCCGCTTCGCCGCTGAAGTCGTTGCCGCCGCTCTTGGTGACCATGTTGATGATGCCGCCGTAGGCCGAGCCGTACTCGGGGCTGAAGGGGTCGGAGATGACCTGGACTTCCTCGATGGCGTCGTAATTGAGCTTCATCCCCGCGTTCTTGAGCCGGACGCCGCTGATCGTCAGCCCGTCCACGACCCAGTTGTTCCCCTCCTCGCCCTCGCCGCGGAAGCTGGGCTGGCCCTCGTCCTGGGCGTTGCCGTAGCGGGTGCTGACCCGCACGCCCGAGGCCCCGGGCGTGAACTTGACCGCGTCGACCACGGTCCGGTTGAGGACCGGGACCTGGGCGAGGTGCTCGGCGCTCAGGTTGAAGCTCGTGTCCGTGGAGGTCGTGTCGATGAGCGGCGCGGGCGCGACGACCGTGATCTCCCTCTGGATCTCGGCCGGTTTCAGGGCGGCCGTCAGCCGGGTGACCAGGCCCAGGCGGACGGCGACGTTTTCCTGAACGACCGAGGCGAACCCGTCCAGGGCGTAGGTCAGGGTGTAGACGCCGACGGGCAGCAGGGGGAAGCGGAACGCTCCGCTGGGGCCGGAGACGGTCTCGCGGCTGCCCTGCAGGCGCGGGCTCCGGGCGGTGATCGTCACCCCCGGCAGGCCGGTCCCCTCGTCGTCCAGGACGCGGCCCTGGACCTCCCCCGTCTCGCTGCCCGCGGCGGGCAGGACGGCCGCGGCGGCGAAAAGAACCAGGCTGATGAGCAGGATCGTCCTGCGGCTCATGGTCTCTCCTTCTCCCGGGTCGGGATGGCGGCGGTCCTCGTGCGGCCCGTCGCCGTCAGGATCTCTTCCCTCTTCCGGATGCGCGGCCCGCCCCCCGGCGGCCGTATGTCCGGATGAATTTTTCCGTCAGGCCGCGGGCTTCCGTGTCCGTGAATTGACGGGGCGGGGTCTTCATAAAATAGGAGGAGGGCTCGAGGAGCGCCCCGGAGAGCTTGCGGTCCAGGGCCAGACGGGCGCAGCGGACGGCGTCGATGACCACGCCCGCGGAATTGGGCGAGTCCTCGACGGACAGGCGGCATTCGAGCGAGGAGGGGACGTCGCCGAAGTGGCGGCTCTCGATGCGCAGGAAGCAGAGTTTGTTGTCCTTCTGCCAGGGCACGTAATCCGAGGGGCCGACATGGACGTCCTCGGGGCGGATGGACAGGCCCCGGGCCTTGAGCTGGGAGACGACGGCGTTGGTCTTGGAGATCTTTTTCGAGTCGAGACGCTCCCGCTCGAGCATGTTCAGGAAGTCGGTGTTGCCCCCGGTGTTGAGCTGGTACGTCCGGTCGACGGGCATGCCCCGGTCGAGGTAGAGGTTGACCAGCGTCCGGTGGAGGATCGTGGCCCCCACCTGGCTCTTGATGTCGTCGCCGATGACGGGCAGGCCCTTGCGCTCGAAGCGCCGCTGCCAGTACTTCTCGCTGGCGATGAACACCGGGATGCAGTTGATGAAGGCGCAGCCGGCCTCCAGGACCTGCTCGACATACCACTTGGTCGCTTCCTCCGAGCCCACGGGCAGGTAGTTGACCACCACCTCGGCCCGGGTCCGGCGCAGGATGCCGACGATGTCGTCCGTGGGACCGGGGGCCTTGTGAATGAGCCGGGACAGGTATTTGCCCAGTCCGTCGTGGGTCATGCCCCGGTGGACCCGGACGTTGAGGAAGGGAACGCTCGAGAATCGGGCGGTGTTGTTGGGCGGGGTGAAGACGGCCTGGCTGAGGTCCTTGCCGACCTTGTTGCGGTCGATGTCGAAGGCGGCCACGAACTCGATGTCCCGGATGTGGTAGCCGCCCAGGTCGACGTGCATGACCCCCGGGACGAAGTCGCCCGGGCGGGCGTTCTTGTAGTACTCCACACCCTGGACGAGCGAGGAGGCGCAGTTGCCCACGCCGATGACGGCCGTCCGGATCTTTTTCATGAGCTTCGTTTCTCCTTGCCGGGTCCGCGCTCGAGCGCCCTGACCAGCAGCGTCCGCTGCACGGCGGTGATGTTGGACACGAGGGCGATGAGCCCCAGGACGGCGGTCATGGCGATGTCGAACACGCCCAGCAGGGGGCCGGCCAGGGAAGCCAGGGCGAGAAGGATCAGGCGTTCCGCCCGCTGCATGAACCCCTCCCGGCATTCGAACCCCAGCCCCTCGGCCCGCGCCCGGGTGTAGCTGACCATGACCGAGCCGAGAAAGGCCCCTACGGGGACCCACTGCAGCCAGGTCCCGCGGAAAGAGAGCGCCAGGCCGAAATACATGCAGAATTCGGCGTAGCGGTCCAACGTGGAGTCGAGCAGGGCGCCGAATTTCGTGCGGCGGTTCGTCCGGGCGGCCACCTGCCCGTCGAGGATGTCGAGGGCGCCGCAGACGACCACGGCCGCCCCGGCCAGGACCGGCCGGCGGAGGGCGAAGAACAGCCCCGCTTCGAGCCCGGCCAGGAATCCGAGCCCGGTCAGGACGTTGGGGCTGACCTTGACCCGGCCGCAGAAGGCCAGGTGCTTTTCCGTCCAGCGCTCGAGGCGGTCCAGAAATTCGACGGGAAAAAGCCGCAGGGAAGGTTTCGGCGTGCGCCCGTGTTCTTTCTGTGCCCGCATGGGAACCGGCCAAAATGGCGAGGCTAAAGATATAATTTTAACGCCCCAAAATCAAGCCGCCCGGCTTCCATATACAATCTTAGTGATATTAAACCCCCCAGCCCCTGAGAATTCAGGGGAGCAAAGGACGGCGTCTCCGGAGAGGTCGGAGGCAGCGGGCGAAGCGAGCGATGGAAGGGGGATACGCGAAGCGGATTTCCCTTCCAAGTTGACATCTTCAGCCGGATATATTACAAAGACGGTCAGCGAGGGGATTTCATCTCTATGATCTGTCCCGCCTGTCGGCAAGACAACCCGCCTGACGTGGCTTTCTGCGGCCACTGCGGACGGACACTTCCGGAATCCGGGCGCCAGGCCCGGGGGACCGAGACGTTCCAGGCGGCGGGCATCCTCCGGGAGCTCGCCACGGGCTCCCGGTTCGCCGGCCGCTACCAGGTCATCGAGGAGCTGGGCAAGGGGGGCATGGGCCGCGTCTACAAGGCCTTCGACGAGAAGATCCGGGAGAAGGTGGCCCTCAAGCTGCTGAAGCCCGAGATCTCGGCGGACGAGGCGGCCATCGAGAGGTTCTCGAACGAGCTCCGCTTCGCGAGGCGCATCGCCCACCGCCACGTCTGCCGCATGTTCGACCTGGGCGAGGCCGAGGGCTCGCACTTCATCACCATGGAGTACGTCTCCGGGGAGGACCTGCGGAGCATCCTGCGCATGTCGGGCCCGATGAGCGCGGGCAAGACGGCCTACATCGCCCGGCAGATCTGCGAGGGGCTGGCCGAGGCGCACCGCCTGGGCGTCGTCCACCGCGACCTCAAGCCGCAGAACATCATGATCGACCGCGAGGGGAACGCGCGGATCATGGATTTCGGCATCGCCCGCTCCCTCAAGGTCAAGGGCCTGACCGGCGCCGGGGTGGTCATCGGCACGCCGGAGTACATGTCGCCCGAGCAGGTCGAAGGGGGAGAGGCCGACAACCGTTCGGACATCTACTCGCTGGGGATCATCCTCTACGAGATGACGACCGGCCGCGCGCCCTTCGAGGGAGAGACCTTCCTGAGCATCGCCCTCAAGCAGAAGACCGAGGCGCCCAAGGAGCCGCGGGCCTGGAACCCCCACGTCCCGGACGACTTGAACCGGCTGATCCTGCGCTGCCTGGAGAAGGACAAGAGCAAAAGATATCAGAAGGTCGAGGACATTCTGGCCGACCTGGACAGAATTGAAAAAGGCGTGCCGGCCACGGAAAAAGTCCTGCCCGCCAAGAAGACGACCACGTCGAGGGAATTCACGGTCAAGATCACGCCCAGGAAGCTCGTCCTGCCGGCCGTCGGCCTGGCTGCGCTTGCCGCGGTCGCCATCCTGCTTCTTATTTTCCTTCCCGGCCGGAAAGCCGTCGCCCCGGCCGGCGGAAAACCCAACGTGGCCGTCATGTATTTCGAGAACAATACAGGCGACCCGGGTCTGGATCACTGGCGGAAAGCCCTGCCCGAGCTCCTGGTCACCGACCTGTCCCAATCCAAGTACGTCAAGGTCCTCAGCGGCGACCGGATGTTCGAGATCCTGAGCGAGCTCGACCAGGCCGAAGAGCGCACCTACTCGGCCAAAACACTCCGCGAAGTGGCCGAGCGCGCCGGGGCCAATCACATCCTGATGGGCGGCCTGACCAAGGCCGGCGATTCGTTCCGGCTCGATTACAGGCTCAAGAGCTACGGGACGGGCGAGACGGTCGGCTCGGGCTCCGTCGTCGGGCAGGGATTGGACAGCTTCTACGCCATGGTGGACACCCTGACCGGCAAGGTCAAGGAAGACCTGAAACTGACCACAGCCGAAATCGCCGACGACGTCGACGTGGTGCTGGGCAAGATCACCACCTCCTCGCCCGAGGCGTTCGCCCTCTATGTCGAGGGTCGGGAGTACCATAATAAGCGCGATTTTGCCAAGAGCATCGAATTGATGAACCAGGCCGTAGCCCTCGACCCGGATTTCGCCATGGCCTACCGCTCCCTGGCCATGTCCTACAGCAATATCTTTTTACGGGCCGAAAAAAAGCGCTGTCTGGAAAAGGCCATGAGCCTGCGCGACCGCGTGTCGCAGAAAGAGAGGCTCCTCCTCGAGGGGGAATACTACCAGGAAAGCGAAAGGACCATTCCCCAGGCCATCCGAGCCTACCGGGAGGTCTTGAAGACCTACCCCGACGACGCCTTCGTCCACAACAAACTGGCCTACCTGTACAGCGACTACGATCTCTTCGAAAGATGCATCGAGCACAGCCTGTGCTCGATCCGGAGCGGGAACAGGACCTATTATCCCTACAGCTATGCGGCCACCGCCTACCAAGCCTTGGGTCAGCGGGAGAAAGCCAAAGAGGTCATCGAATCCTATTTCCGCGACATAGGCGAAAGCGCGCCCCTGCGCGCCGACCTCTCGGACTATTTTCTGTATTCCGGAAAATACCCGGAGGCGCTGGCCGAGATCGACCGGGCTATGGCCTTAAGCCCCGACCCGGCGCAGCTGGCTTTCAGCCGCGGAGTGCTCTTCGTTTGTCAAGGGGATCTGTCCCAAGCGGCCGCCGCATTTCAGCGGCTGTTGGAATTCAAAGATCCCTCGGCGCCCATGTACAGTCTTTACGGCATGGCTCAGATAGCCATTCTCCAGGGAAAATACAGGGAAGCGACGTCCCTGACTGAACGGGGAATCGCGGCCATGGAGCGGATTAAAGAGGAGCAATTTGCATGCATTTTTCGGCAGGTGGCAGCCTATGCCCTGTGGAGGTCGGGCCGTTTGTCCGAAGCCCTGGCCATAAGCCGACGCATCCTTGATGCCGGGCGAGCCATGGATGATCTCTACTGGCAGAGAACAGCCCTGCTGCTTCAGGGCATGATCTTATGCCAAATGAATTCTCTGGCCGAAGCCGCAAAGGTCGCAGCAGACCTGACTTCCCTATGCCGGGATTCTTTGAATCCTCAGGACAAGAATAGGGCCGATCATCTGGTGGGCATGATCGCACTTCAGAAGGGGGATCACGCCGAGGCGATCGATCGATTCAAGCAGGCCTGCGGCCGCCTACCGCACGAGCACGCCTGGTCAGCGGATAGGCATGCTTTCTACATCGGATCGCTGGCCCGGGCCTATGAACAAGCCGGGACCATCGAGGACGCTCGCCGGGAGCATGAGAAGATCACGGCCTTGACCTCGGGCCGGTTCAGGTACGGCGATATCT
>VGJG01000058.1 GCA_016867615.1 Candidatus Aminicenantota bacterium
CCACCTGGCCCAGAAAGGGGATCTCCCTCTTGGAGGCCGCCGATTCCCTCTCCAGGGGCTCGTCGACGACGTTGAGGAAAATCGTCAGGTGCTGGCGTAGGATCCGGGCCGCCTGGGAGAGGGCCTCGGCGGGGGACATGGCACCCGTCGTCCAGACTTCCAGGGTGAGGTTCTCGTAGTCGATGCGCTTCCCCACCCGGGCCGGCTCGACGCGGTAATTGACCTTGGTGACGGGCGAGTGGGAGGAGTCCAGGGGGATGAAATCCACGCTCTGCTCGGGGTCGAAATTCTGGTCGGCGGGGACGTATCCCCGGTTGTTCTTGACGACCATCTCCGCCTCGAGCCTTCCGTCCTTGTCCAGGTGGGCGATGATCACGTCCTTGTCGAGGATCTCCAAGTCCGCGTCATGGACGATGTCCGAGGCCTTGACCTCGGCCGGTCCCCGGACGTCGAGGCTGATCGTCTTGGGCTGGGAGCCGTTGAGCTTCAGGGGAATGCTTTTGAGATTGAGCAGGACGTCGGTGACGTCCTCGACCACTCCGGGGATGGTGGAGAACTCATGCAACACCCCCTGGATGCGGACGGAGGTCAAAGCCGCCCCGGGGATGGAGGACAGGAGGATGCGCCTCAAGGAGTTGCCGACCGTGATCCCGTACCCCCGCTCGAACGGCTGGGCGCTGAAGCGGCCGTAGCGGCTGGTCATGGAATCATAGTCCGGCTCGAGATACTTCGGCTTCTGGAATCCGGATTCAAACATGGCTCCTCCTCTCTCCCCCTCGAAGACTTTCGCCTCGGCGGTCATTTATTTGGAATACAGCTCGACGACCAGGTGCTCCTCGACCGGTATGGTCACGTCCGCCCGAGTGGGCAGCGACACGACGCGAACGGCGAGGTTCTCCCGGTCGACTTCAAGCCAGCCGGGGACGGTTTTCGTCCTGTGCGTCTCGACCACGTCCCTCAAGCCGGCTCGCTTGGCCGACTGGTCGCGAAAAACGACCTTGTCTTCCTTGGCCACGGGATAGGACGGCACGAAAACCTTCCGCCCGTTGACCAGAAAGTGGCCGTGGGCGATGAGCAGCCGGGCTTGGGCCCGGGACAGGGCGAAGCCGGCGAGGAAGACGACGTTGTCCAGTCGGCGCTCGAGCAGGCTGAGAAGGTTCTCGCCCGTGACGCCCTTCTGCCGCTCCGCCCGGGTGAAGAACAGGCGGAACTGCTTTTCCGACATGCCGTAAAACCTCTTCAGCTTCTGCTTCTCCCTAAGCTGGATGCCGTAGCCCAGGATCCGCCGCCGGATGCGGCCGTGCTGGCCGGGGGCGTAGGACCTCCGCTCGACGGGGCATTTGCTGCTCAGACATTTGCTTCCCTTGAGGAACAGCTTGGTCTTCTCCACCCGGCAACGGCGGCAGACCGCGTTCTGGCTCGTGGACATGGATCACTCCTCTCAGACCCGCCGCCGTCTCCGGACGCGGCAGCCGTTGTGGGGGATGGGGGTCACATCGCGGATCGACCGGATCTCCAGGCCGGAAGTCTGCAGCGACCGGATGGCCGATTCCCGGCCGGAGCCGGGGCCCTTGACCCGGACTTCGATCGTGCGCACGCCCATCTCCCGGGCCTTGCCGGCCACTTCCTTGGCCGCCAGCTGGGCGGCGAAAGGCGTCCCCTTCCGCGCCCCCTTGAATCCGGCCGTGCCGGCGCTCGACCAGCACACGGTCTGGCCCTCCTGGTCGGTGATGGTGATGACCGTATTGTTGAACGTCGACTGGACGTGGGCGACGCCGTAGCTGACCTCGCGCTTCTTTGTTTTTTTCTTGGCGGACGTGGTGGTTTTGGGTTTGGGCATGTCCGGCTCCTCTCCGCTCCTAGGCGGTCTTCTCCTTGGCCTTCTTGATCGTGCGGCCGCGCGGCCCCTTCCGCGTCCGGGCGTTGGTCTTCGTCCTCTGGCCCCGGACGGGCAGCTTGCGCTTGTGGCGCATGCCGCGGTAGCAGCCGATGTCGATCAGCCGCTTGATGTTCATGGCGACCTCTTTGCGCAGGTCGCCCTCGATCTTTTCCCGCTTCTCGATGATCTGACGGATGGCGTTGACCTCTTCCTCTGTCAGAGCCTTGACCTTCTTGTTCTTGTCGATTCGGGCTTCCCTGAGGATGGCGTTCGACTTGGACCGACCGATGCCGAAGATGTAGGTCAGACCCACTTCGACCCTCTTGTCCGGGGGAAGCGTGATGCCTGCGATTCGTGCCATGGAGCGACCTCTCTCAGCCTTGTTTTTGCTTATGACGCGGGTTGATGCAGATCACCCGGAGGGTTCCCTTCCTCTTGATGATCTTGCAGTTCCGGCATATTTTCTTCACCGATGCTCTGACTTTCATCGTCCCGTCCTTTATTTGTACCTGTAGGTGATGCGGCCCTTGGTCAAGTCGTAGGCCGACAGCTCGACCTGGACCTTGTCCCCGGGAAGGATACGGATGAAATGCTTCCGCATCTTGCCCGAGATATGGGCCAGGATGACATGCTTGTTGGCCAGCTCTACGCGGAACATGGCGTTGGGCAGGGTTTCGACGACCGTGCCCTCCGTCTCATACACATCCTGTTTAGGCATACGGCTTCTCCTCCAGTCGCCTCCGGGGAACGTCCGCGGGGAGGGGCAGGCTGAGGATCTCGGGCCCGTCGTCCGTCAGGGCGACGGTGTGCTCGAAATGCGCGGCCAGGCTGCGGTCCCGGGTGCAGGCCGTCCAGCCGTCGGACAGGACCTCGACCTCGGGCCGGCCGGCGGCGATCATGGGCTCGATGGCCAGGGTCAGTCTCCTCCGGATCTTCGGCCCGCGGCCCGGGGCGCCGAAGTTGGGGATCTGGGGCTCCTCGTGAAGAGACCGCCCGATCCCGTGGCCGACGAAATCCCGGATGACGGAGAAGCCCCGGGCCTCGACGCTGGCTTGGACGGCGTGGGAAATGTCGGAGATCCGCCGGTCGTCGCGAAGCTGCTCCAGCCCCTTGAAGAAGGCCGTCTCCGCGGCGGCGATCAAGGCCTCGGCCAGGGGAGCCACCCGGCCCACGGGACAGGTTACGGCCGCGTCGCCGAAGAAGCCCTGATAGAGGACGCCGAAATCCAGGCCGACGATATCTCCCTCCCGAAGGACGCGGTCGGAGGGGATGCCGTGGATGATCACCTCGTTGACCGAAGTGCAGAGCGAGGCGGGATAGCCCCGGTAGCCCTTGAAGGCCGGCTCGGCTCCCAGCTCCTCCGCCCTCCTCTCGGCGTAGGCGTCCAAGTCCCGGGTCTCGACTCCGGGGGCGACCAGGGCGCGCAGCTCGGCCAGAACCCGGCCGGCGATCTGTCCGCTGCGGCGCATGGCGGCCAGTTCCTCGTCCGTCTTGTAGTTGATGGCGACCACCATGCTCAACTCCGCCGCTCTTCGGTCGCGCCGCTCAGGAAGGCCTCGAGCTGCCCGACGATCCGCCCGAAGACCTCCTCGGGCCTCCCCGTCCCCGGAACCGTCCGGTAGACGCTCCTGCTCCGATAATACTCCCTCAGGGGAGCCGTCTGGGCTTCGAAGACCCTCAGCCTCTCACGGATGACTTCCGGCTTATCGTCCGCTCGGATTTCGAGCGCCCCTCCACAGGCGGCGCACCGGCCCTCCTCTGCGCCCGGGGGCGAGGCCGGTCCGAAGACGGCCCGGCAGCCGGGGCAGACGTGCCGGCGGGACAGCCTGTCGACGAGGTCCTCGGCCCCGACCTGGATATCAAGGACCCTCTCGGGGCGCCGGCCGTCGATCCGCAGCAGGCTTTCGGCCTGGGCGACCGTCCGGGGGAACCCGTCCAGGACATAGCCGTGACGGTGTTCCTCCCTCTGTACGGCCTCCTCCACGAGTCCGACCACGATGTCGTCGCTGACCAGAAGCCCCCGCTTCATCATGTCCTCGGCCCGCCGTCCCAGGGGGGTCTCCCTGCGGACGGCTTCGCGGAGGATGTCTCCCGTCGAGATCCGCGGCAGGCGGAATTTCTCCTCAATCAGGCAGGCCTGGGTTCCTTTGCCCGAGCCCGGCGGACCGAGGAGGATGACCCTCATCCCCTTCTCCCCCGGATGCGGGTGCGTCGCATGAAACCGTCATAATGCCGCATGACGAGCTGGGCCTCGACCTGCTGCAGGGTGTCCATGGCCACGCCGACGACGATCAGGATCGTCGTCCCGCCGAAGTAGAAGGGGACCTGCATGCCCTTGGTGACGAAGCTCGGCAGGATCCTGTCCAGAAAGGCCCCCACGAACGGCAGCCCGCTCACCCGGAAGCCGGTCATAAGAAACTCGGGCAGGATGGCCAGCAGGGCCAGGTAGACGGCGCCGACCAGCGTCAGCCGGCTGAGGACGGAGTCGATGTAGTCGGAGGTGTTCTTCCCGGGACGGATGCCGGGAATGAAGCCCCCGTATTTCTGGAGGTTGTCGGCCACGTCCGTGGGGTTGAAGATGATCGACACGTAGAAGTAGGTGAAGAAGATGATCGAGGCGATGTACAGCAGATTGTAGAGCGGCATGCCCATGCTGAACTGCGTTTGGACGGCCTGGAAGAAAGGGATCTTGATCAGCCCGGCCATGGTGGAGGGGATGGTGATGATCGAGGCGGCGAAGATGATGGGAATGACGCCGCCGGTGTTGACCCGCAGGGGCAGGTGGGTGCTCTGCCCGCCGTAGATCTTCCGTCCGACGATCCGCTTGGCGTAGGACACCGGGATCCGGCGCTGGCTCCGTTCGACGTAGACGATGAAGGCGATGACCGCCACCATGAGGGCGACGATGAGCGTGATTTTGATGATGTCCATCGTCCCCGTCTGCAGGCCGACGACGACGCCCTGGATGCCCGAGGGAAAATTGACCACGATTCCGGAGAAGATGATGAGGGAGATGCCGTTGCCGATCCCCCGTTCCGAGATCTGCTCGCCCAGCCACATGATGAACACCGTTCCCGTGGTCAGGGTCAGGATGGTCATGATCTGGAACCACAGGCCGGGGTTGGAAACGATGGGCGTCCCCGGGTCGACGAAGATCTTCGCCCCGCGGCGGACGATCTCCCCCCCCGGGCTCTTCAGGGTCTGGAGGAAGAAGGAGATGGCCAGGGCCTGGATGAGACAGATGATCAGCGTTCCGTACCGGGTGTACTGGGTGATCTTCTTCCGCCCCAGCTCCCCCTCTTTGGACAGCCGCTCGAGGTACGGCCAGACGACCTGCAGCAGCTGGAGGATGATCGAGGCGCTTATGTAGGGCATGATCCCCAGGGCGAAAACCGTCAACCGGGACATGTTGCGTCCGGAGAACAGGTCGACGAACCCCAGGATCGATCCCTTGGCCTGGCTGTTCCACAGGGTTTCGAGGGCGTCGGGGTTGATCCCCGGGTTCGGAATCTGGGCGCCGAGCCGATAGACGGCCAGAAGAAGGAGGGTGAAGATGACCCGCTTCCTCAGGTCCGGGATGCTGAAGATGTTGCGGATGCTGTCGAGCATCAGGCCCTCCCCGCCAGGACGGCTTTGCCGCCGGCTTCCTCGATTTTCTTCTGGGCGGACTGGGTGAATTTATGGGCGGTGATGGTCTTGGCCGAAGAGAGGCTCCCCCGACCCAGGACCTTCACGCCCGCCGTATTCTTTTTGACCAGGCCGGCGGCAATCAGCTCGGGCAAGCCGATCTCCGTCTTGTCGATCTTGTTCAAGCGGTCGAGGTTGACCTCGGAATATTCCTTGCGGAAGACGTTGGTGAACCCGCGCTTGGGGATGCGCCGGTGGAGGGGCATCTGCCCGCCTTCAAAACCCCGCTTCCGGGAAAAGCCGGCGTTGGACAGCTGGCCCTTATGGCCGTGTCCTGAAGTCTTGCCCCGGCCCGACCCCGGACCCCGTCCCACTCTTCTTCCCGCTTTCCGGGAACCCTTGGCCGGCTTCAGATTGCTGAGTTTCATTTCGACTCCACGACTTCCACTTCAACCAGGTGACTGATCTTGCGGATCATCCCCCGGATCTCGGGGCGGTCCGGTCTCCGGACCCGGGACTTCAGCTTCCTCAGCCCCAGCCCCCGGGCGATCTCCCGCTGGACGGCGGGCCGATGGATCGTGCTCCGGACGAGGGTGATGTCCAGCCAGCGGCCCTCGGCGGTCCCTTGCGCGTCCGATTTCTTTTTCACTGCCATATCGTCTCCCTCGTCTTGTTCCTCACCCTGGCCGCCTGTTCCGGGCTCACGAGATTCTTCAAGGCCTGGATCGTGGCATGGGCGACGGTGATGGGATTGCTGGAGCGGATCGACTTGGTCAGGATGTCCTTCACCCCGGCCAATTCCATGATGATCCGCACCGCTCCCCCGGCGATGACGCCCGTGCCCTTGGACGCGGGGCGCAGGACGACCAGTCCGGCGCCATGGCGCCCCTGGACGATGTGGGGGATGGTCGTCTCGGCCAGGGTCACGGACATCATGTTCTTCTTGGCGGCTTCCACAGCCTTGGCGATGGCCTGGGGCACCTCGCGCGCCTTGCCCTTGCCGATGCCCACCATGCCCTTCTCGTTGCCCACGGCCGCCAGGGCGGAGAAGCTCAGGTTTTTGCCGCCCTTGACGACTTTCGTCACCCGGCGGATGGAAATGACCTGATCCTTGAATTCGGGCTCGCGCTCCTCGGTTTCGGCTCTCTTCCTGAAATCTCTAGGCACCCTATCCTCCTTGCGCTCCGTCAGCGTCAGCGTCCGCGTCAGAAAACCAGCCCCGCCTGGCGCAGGGCCTCGGCCAGGACCTTGATGCGTCCGTGGTAGGGGGACACGCCCCGGTCGAAGACCACCTTGGCCACCTGCTTGGCCTTGAGCCGCTCGGCCATGAGGGCCCCCAGCTCGCGGCAAGCGTCCTTGTTCTTGGTCTTGGGGTTCTTCTCTTTAAAAGTCGTTTCCAGCGTCGCCGCCGCGGCCAAGACCCGTCCGGCGTCGTCGTCCACGGCCTGGACATACACATACTTGTTGCTCTTGAACACATGAACCCTGGGCCGTTCGGCCGTCCCCCGGATCCGCATCCGGAGGCGCTTTCTGATGCGCAGGTTCTTCAGTTTCTTGACCCGGGAGATATCTTTAAGCACCGCTCACCCCCGCTTTCCGCTCTTTCTTGATCAGGCGCTCCCCGGCGTGCCGCACGCCCTTCTGCTTGTAGGGGTCCGGCCGGCGGAAATTCTTTATTTCCTGGGCGACCTGGCCGACCCTCTGCCTGTCTATGCCCTTGACGACGATGACCGTCGGCTTCTCGACCACGATCTCGACGTCCGGGGGCACGGGGTAGACGACCGGCTTGGAGTAGCCCAGGCTCAGCTCCAGCTTGTCCTTCTCCAGCTTGGCCCGGTAGCCCACGCCCACGATTTCAAGTTGCTTGGAGAAACCCGCGGACACACCGACGGCCGCGTTGTGGGCCAGGCTCCGCAGCAGTCCGTGAACCGCGCGGAGCGTGGGGCTGTCGTTCTCCCGGCTGAGGACGAGCCGGCCCTCCTCCAGGCGGGCGGCGATGCCCGGCTGCAAAGGCGTGTCCAGCTTTCCCTTGGGCCCCGAGAACGCCAGCTTTCCGGGCAGGATATCGACCTTCACCCCGGCGGGGATGACGACAGGCTGTTTTCCTACGCGCGACATGTCCTTTCTCCTCTGTTCCCGGTCCTTACCACACGTGGCAAAGAACCTCTCCCCCGACCCCGAGCTCCTCGCATTTCCTGCCGGTCAGGATCCCCCGGGAGGTGGAGATGAGCGTGATCCCCAGTCCGTCCAGGGCCTTGGGTATGTCCTCCCGCGTGCAGTAGACGCGGCAGCCCGGCTTGCTCACCCTCCGCATGCCGCTGATGGCGTTGCTTCCCCCTTCCCCCGGCTTGAGGCTGATGGTCAGGATGCCTTGTTTTTTGTCCTCCCCGACCTTGTAGCCCTTGATGTAGCCCTCCTCCTTGAGGATCCGGGCGATGTCGACCTTGATCCGCGAGGAGGGGATCGAGACATCTTTCTTCCGGGCCAGGACGGCGTTGCGGATCCTGGTCAGCATATCGGCGATGGGATCTGTCTGGCTCATGAGCTTTTCCTTTCCCCTACCAGGACGCCTTGACCAGCCCGGGGATCTCGCCCTTCAGGGCCAGCTCGCGCAGACAGAGCCGGCACATCTTGAACTTGCGGTAGGTGGCCTTGGGGCGGCCGCAGATCAGGCAGCGGCGCTTGTGCCGGACGGCGTACTTGGGCTTCCTCTGAAACTTGACCATGGACGATATTTTTGACACGGCGACCTTCCTTAATCAGGACTCTCGAAAAGGCATCCCCAGATGCTTCAGCAGGGCGAAAGCCTGGCTGTCGATCCGGGCCGAGGTGACGATGGTGATGTTCATGCCCCGAGATTTGTCCACCTTGGTGTAGTCGATCTCGGGAAAAACGAGCTGCTCCTTGAGGCTGAGGGTGTAGTTCCCCCGGCCGTCGAACGACCTCGGCGAGACGCCCCGGAAATCCCTCACCCGGGGAAGGACGATGTTCACCAGGCGGTCGAAGAATTCGTACATCCGCCTCTGCCGCAGGGTGACATAGCAGGCGATGGGCTGTCCCTG
>VGJG01000059.1 GCA_016867615.1 Candidatus Aminicenantota bacterium
TAAGATAGGCGCTCGATAAGGAGACCGACATGGCCCGTCACAAATCCGCCGTCCGTCAGCACCGCCGCAGCGTGCGCCGCACGGCGATCAACAAGCGCAACAAGACCGCTCTCCGGACACAGGTCCGGGACCTGAGGGAGAAAGTCCAGTCCAAGGACAAGGCGGCGGCCGACAAGGCCCTCCCCCGGGTTCTGTCCGCCGCGGACAAAGCGGCCAAGAAGGGCGTCATTCATAAGAACAAGGCCGCCCGCCTGAAATCCCGGCTGAGCCGTCAGGTCCGGGCGATCACCCCCTCGCCGTCCTCCTGATCTCTCCCTCCTTAATCGCCCGGCAACAATCATAGACGAAAGCCTCGATCCTTTCCCGCGGAGCGTCGGCGCCGCTCTTGAGGGCGGCGTCCTGGCGGCTTAATTCAAGAAAGAGGTCCCGAAGCTTCGTCCGGGACAGCCTGTCCACGGGATGGAAAAAATCCTTGAATTTTTTTTCATACAGCTCGTAGAAGTTTTCCTTGATATTGGGCTTGAGCCTCGAGAAAACCTCTTTCCGGCTCATCTGCTTTTCCTCGAGCAAGGCCCGGGCCAGCCGGACGTCGCGGAGAAACCCGCCGATCTGACCGAGGATTTTCTGCCCGGGCTCGCCCTCCATGAACAGCTTGTCGAGCACCAGGGCGCACCGAGGCCATGCGCCCGACGAGAGCGCATCGGTCAGGTTCCAGCCCTCGAGATCCTTGGTCCAGGCGCACACCTTGTCGATATCCTCGGCGCTCACGGCAGCCCCCGACGCGACCTTCTCCGCGGCGTAGGCCTGCAGCTTGTCCAGCTCGTTCATCAGCTTCAACAGGTCGCTTCCGCAGACCTCGGCCAGCCGGGACTTGGCTTCCTTCGTCAGGGAAAAGCCGCGCCTCCCGGCCTCATCGTCGATCCAGCCCGAAAGGGCCCCCTTCTTGAGGGCGGGCATCTCCAGCACCACGACACTGTCCGGGGCCGCGGTCCGACCGGACGTTTTCCCCGGCGCAATGGCCCTGAGGACCGGCGAGGGGACGGCGCCCCGGAAACCGGCGGGACAGATCACGATGAGAATCGCGCCCGGCAGGGAAAGCGGGCTCTGGAGATACGCGTCCAGAGGGGCGGCTTTAGCCTTTTTGTTTTTTCCCTGCTCCTCATCCTCTTCTTCTTCCTCTTCCTCTTTCTCTTCCTCTTTCTTTTCCCTGGCGCGGGTCTCGCCCTCGGGAAGGTATTCCGCCACGACCAGCCGCCAGGGCGAAAAGAACGAGGGCGTGGTCCGGGCGGCGTCAATCACCTCGACCCACTTCGTCTCGTCCATCCAGAACCGGACCACGTTGAACTCCGGGCTCCCGGGTTCAAAGAGGAGGTCCCGGAGCGTGTCCACGAATTGGCGGGCGAAGTAGGGCTCCGCGCCGCGGATGACGTAGCAGGGTTTCAGGAACGCGGCGAGGTCCTCATCGCGGCAAGACGCCTTCTCGCCCCTCCGTCCCCCGGCTTTGAGGAACGAGCGGAGACCGTTGAGGTATTCGGCGACCGTGGCCATCAAAACCCTTCCAGGATGGCGATGACCAGGCTTCGGGCGAACTTCTCGGCCACCTTGCCCACGGCCTCGGTTTCCATGGCCTCGAAATCGCTGCCCTGGGGGACTTCGTATTCCTCCACGTACTGGTAGGCGGGGTTGGAAAAAATGACCCTGTTCTGGACCGTGTCCCGGAGCGCGACGCTGGCCGTGACGACGATGTTGTAGCGGTCGGCCGTGGCCTGGCCGGAAAAGGCCATGGGCAGGGCGACGAAGCTCAGGATCTCGCCGGTCAGGACGGCCTGGGCCCTGGATTCGTCGCTCGTCACCTCGACCCGGCCGCGGTTGACCAGCTCGTTGATGACGCTCTGGGTCAGCTTGACGTCGACCTCGAAGCGGGTCGTCAGGTTCTTGAACATCGGGACGCTGATGACCTTGACATGGGGCGGCAGGAACCCGCCCGTGCCCCGGAGGCGATAGCCGCAGCCTCCGGCGAGGAGCAGGACGGCCAGACAGGCCGCCGCCAGGGAGAGGGGGGCCCTCAGCCGGCGACGATGTTGACCAGCTTGTCGGGGATGCATACCGTTTTTTTCACCGGGGCCCGTCCGAGGGCCGCCCGGACCTTGGGCAGGTTCAGGGCCGTCTCCCGGAGCTCGTCCTCGGGGGTTCCGGGCGGGACCTCGAACCTGTCCTTCAATTTGCCGTTGACCTGGACGACGATCGTCGCCTTTTCCTCGGCCGCCAGGGCGGGGTCATAGGCCGGCCAGGCGCTCCTGACCAAAGGCCGGCCGTGGCCCGTCTCCTCCCAGAGCTCCTCGCAGACGTGGGGCGCGAAGGGCGCCAGGAGGAGCATCGCCGCCTCCAGGGCTCGGCGGAGGACCGCCCGGCCTTGGGCGTCGTCCGAAAGCTCTTCGCCGACCCGCCGAACATGGTTGACCAGCTCCATGATCGAGCTGACGGCGGTGTTGAGATGGAAGCGCTTCTCGATGTCCTCCGTCACCCGTTTGATCGTCCGGTGCGTGCGCTTCAGGAGGCCGGAGCCGTCGGCGGCCGCCGGCTCCGCGGGAGGCTCCGCGGCGAACACCGCCCCGTTGTCCCGGACGGTTTTCCACAGGCGGTGGAGGAACCGGGAGCAGCCCTCGATCCCGTCCTCGTTCCAGGCGAATTCCTTTTCCGGGGGCGAGGCGAAGAGGATGAACAGCCGCAGGGCGTCCGCGCCGTAGCGGCCGAGGCATGCGTCCGGGTCCACGACGTTTCCCCGGGACTTGGACATGGCCGCTCCGTCCTTGGTGACCATGCCCTGGGCCAGGTAGCGGGGGAAGGGCTCGTCGACGCCGGCCAGGCCGAGGTCGCGGAAGACCTTGGTGAAGAAACGGGCGTAGATCAGGTGGAGGATGGCGTGCTCCACCCCGCCGATGTAGAGGTCGACGGGCATCCAGTGCCCGGCCGCGCCGCGCTCCACGGGCCGCGCGCTTTCCCCCGGAGAGGCGTACCGGAAAAAATACCAGGACGAATCAAAGAAGGTGTCCATGGTGTCGGTCTCGCGCCGGGCCGGGCCGCCGCACTTCGGGCACTCCGTGCGCACGAAGGACTCGACCTTCTCCAGCGGAGACCCCTCGGTCCCGGTCAGGGGAGCCTCGAGGGGGATCTCCACGGGAAGCCGGTCGTAGGGAACCCCGACCGCTCCGCATGCCGGACAGTGGATGACGGGGATGGGCGTCCCCCAGTATCGCTGCCGGGAGATGCCCCAGTCCCTGAGGCGGTAGATCGTGCTCTCCCGTCCGAAGCCCTTCGCCTCGGCCAACCGGTTCATCTCCGGAACGGCGTCCCGGCTGAGTTGTCCCGAATACGGCCCGGAGTTCACCATCCGGCCGGTATCCTCGAAGGCCAGACCCTCGGCCGGCGCGTCCTGCGGCGACTCGGGCTCGATGACCGTTCTGACGGGCAGCCCGTACTTGCGGGCGAATTCGCAGTCCCGCTGGTCGTGGGCGGGAACGGCCATGATGGCCCCCGTCCCGTACTCCATCAGCACGTAGTTGGCCAGCCAGACGGGGATCTCCTCCCCGCTGAAGGGGTTGACGGCCTTGAGGCCGGTGTCCCTTCCCTCCTTGACGACCTCGGCGGGGTCACGCCGGGTGTGGGATTCATGGACGGCCCGGGCCGCCCAATCCTTGAGACCGGCGGGAACATCCTCGCGCTCCAGGAGCCGCTCGACGAGGGGATGCTCGGGCGAGAGGACGAGGAACGTGGCGCCGTAGATCGTGTCCACCCGGGTGGTGAACACCTCGACCTCGGCGTTCAGGGCGGGCACGCGGAAGACGAGCCGCGTCCCCGTGCTCTTCCCGACCCAGTTCTTCTGCATGAGGAGCACGTGCTCGGGCCAGTCCTGGAGCCGCTCGTGGCCCGAGAGCAGCTCCTCGGCGTAATCGGTGATCTTCAGGAACCAGTGATCGGTCCGCTTCTGCTCGACGCCGGTCTCGCACCTCCAGCACCCGCCTCCCTGGGCCTGCTCGTTGGCCAGGACGGTCCGGCACTGGGGGCACCAGTTGACCCAGCTCTTGCGCCGGTAGGCCAGGCCCCGCTCGAACATCTTCAGGAACAGCCACTGGTTCCAGCGATAGTATTCCGGCAGGCAGGTGCTGATCTCCCGCGACCAGTCGTAGGCGAAGCCCAGGCGTTTGAGCTGGGTCTTCATGTGGGCGATGTTGTTCAGGGTCCAGTCCCGGGGGTGGATGCCGTGCTTGATGGCCGCGTTCTCCGCCGGGAGCCCCAGGGCGTCCCAGCCGATGGGGTGGAGGACGTTGAAGCCCCGCATCATCTTGAAGCGGGTCAGGACGTCCCCGATGGAGTAGTTGCGGACATGACCCATGTGGATCCGGCCCGAGGGATAGGGGAACATCTCCAGGCAGTAGAACTTCGGCCTGGGGTCGTCCTCGCGGACCTCGAAGGCGCGGAGCGCGTCCCAGGCCTTCTGCCATTTGGCTTCGACCTGTTCGAAACGATAGTGTTCCTGCATGGCGTTCTGGACTCGGCGGTGTGGGAATCGGCCCGGAAAGCCCCGGCAATCCTCCGTCAAATGGTACGGGGAACCGGCTGGAAAGTCAAGAAATTGGCCTCGCTCCCCACCCCAGCGCCATCAACTTGACTTCGGCCCGGAGATGGCCAAGAATAAAAATATCTTGAGCCCATCCGCGATTCGAACGGCCGCGGCGGCCCTCGTCCTGTGCGCCATAGGGAGCGCCCCGCTCCCCGCCGCCGCGCGGTCGAACGAAGCCCAAACAATCAAGGACGACCTGGGGTTCGAGTTCCGGACAGGAGACCCGCCGCGGCGCATCGTCTCCCTGGCCCCCAACATCACCGAGATCCTGTTCGCCCTGGGGCTGGAGGACAGGGTGGCGGGCGTGACGCGCTTCTGCGATTTTCCGCCCGCGGCGGCGGGGAAGGCGAAGGTCGGCGGCCTCTCCGACCTCGACCTGGAGAAGATCCGGTCGCTCGAGCCCGATCTGATCCTGGCCTTCCGGGGAAACCCGCTGGAAGCCGTAAAAAAAATCAGGGAGCTGCGCCTGCCCGTCTTCGTTCTGGACGAGGGAGTCAAACTCGAGCATCTCCTGGGCATGATCACCCGTATCGGCGCGGTGACGCGCCGGGAAGCGGAGGCCGCGGCCCTCGTCCGCAGGCTGGACCTGGAAATGGAAGAGCTCCGGAGGCGGCTGGAGAAAGCCGCCGCCAAGCCCAGGGTCTTTTTGCTCCTGCCGGGCGAAGGTTTATGGACATGCGGGGCGGAAAGCTACGTTCATGACCTCCTGGAGCGCGCGGGGGCGGCGAACATCGCCGCGGGCATCCCCCGCCCCTGGGCCCCTTTCAGCCGGGAGGCGCTCCTGGCCGAAGACCCGGAAGTCCTAATCGTGCTGGCCGGGAGCCAACAGGATTTCGAGACGAGCGCCGGGCGCCTCAGGGCCGACGCCCGGCTCCGCCGCCTTCAGGCCCTCCGGCACGAAAGGCTGGTCCGCCTCGACGAAAACAAAGCCTCGCGATTCGGCCCCCGCCTGATCGAAGCCTGCTCCGACCTGGCCCGAGCCCTTCATCCAGAGTGTTTCTAGGGGGGAACGGACGCGCTCTATCGGCGGTCCATATTTGATGCTAGAATGAACGGCTTATGAGGCTCTATTTCGTCAAGGACTCCCGGAATCACTACCGGTGTTTCGAGGCGGACCCGGCGGGCCCGCCCGGCGTCCGCTTCAGCCGCGCCCGCAAAGCCCTTGAGAAGGCCAAAGAAAAACTCATGCTCCTCCCTCAGAGAGTTCTCCGCAGGGAGCAGGCCTTTGCCGCCGCAACCCGTCTTGGCGAGGGCGAGGTCGTCGTCGTGCATCACTCCGGGTTTCTGGACGAAAAGCACATCGGGAGGAAATTCCGCCTCTTCCTCCACAAGCAGCGGAGCTCGCACCTCCTGGCCCTGGTTGGGGAGGCCCTCCTCCTGCCCTTCGCCGGGCTCAGCGGCCTGCTCCCCGGCCCCAACGTGGCCTTTTATTCGCTGGCGCTGCTGATGATCCTCCAATGGCGCGCCCAGCGCGGGATCCGCAGGATCCTTCATCATTCCCATGAATTCAGGGCCGACCCCCTCCTGGGGGAGTGGGAGCGGGCCGTGGAGGACGGCCGCCGCGAGGACTTTCCCGCCCTCCTGGAGCGCATCGAGCGGGAGCACGGCGTGGTCAAAGCCCGCAAGATCCTGGAAAGGCGGCCCGGACGCGGACGTCAATTTGACAAAGGCCGGTGATTGTTTTATTTATAGGCCATAATGACTCTTACCCTCAACCAGGTTCTGGCGATCGTCATCGTCCTGGCCGCCGTCGTCGCCGTGACCGTCTTCGTCATCCTGGCTCTCCAGCTCAGGAAAACCGCGGCCGAAGCGGAAAAGACCCTGGCTGAGTACAGGGAGCTGGCCAAGGGGCTGCAGCTCCTCGACCAGACGCTCAAGGACAAGCTCGAAGTCCTGGGCCAGACCCTTGAAGCCGCGCGCCGGACCGCGGTCAACGTCTCGGGCGCGACATTCTGGCTCTCGTCCAAGGTCTTCAAGCCCGCCTCAAGGTGGTGGCCGCTTCTGGCCCCGGTCTTGAGATTCGTCTGGCGGAAATGGAAACAAAGAAAGGAGGAACACGATGTCTGAACGCAAGGGATCGGCCCTGGAAACGATGTTCACCTTCCTGCTGGGCGCGGCCACCGGCTTCGCCCTGGGCATCCTTTTCGCTCCGGCCAGCGGCAAGGAAACGCGGAAGAAAATAAAGGAAGAGGTGGTCAAGACGGGGGAAAAGGCCAAGGAAGGCTACGACAAGATCGCCAAAGAGGCCGAGAAGGGATTGAAGGTCGTCAAGGAGAAAACCCAGGAATCCATCGAAGCCATCAAGGAATTCCTGGACAAGAAAAAAGAGGATATTTCCAAGAAAACAAAAGAATACCCGGAGTAGGGCGCCCCTCCCCATCTCCGACCCGCCTTCTTTCCCCGCCCGCACCCCCCGGAGGGGGCCGGCCCGGGCGGGAATCAGAGCCATGAGGGGACAGGACAGCGACAGAGCGCCGGCGGCGACCGCTTCCGGCATCCCTGTCAAGAATCATTACGCCTGGCCCGACATCGAGTCCTGGTTCGACGAGCTCCGCGGTGAAAAGCCGGGCGATTTTCCCTTCACCCGCGGCATCCATCCCACGATGTACCGCGAGCGCCTGTGGACGATGCGGCAGTACGCCGGTTTCGGGACCGCGGAGGAATCCAACCGGCGATACCGCTACCTGCTGGCCCAGGGACAGACGGGCCTGAGCGTCGCCTTCGACCTCCCCACCCAGATCGGGCTGGATTCCGACCACCCGCGCGCCCGGGGCGAGGTGGGACGGGTGGGGGTGGCCGTCAGCTCGCTCCCGGACCTCGAGGTCCTGCTGCGGGGCATCCCCCTGGAGAGGGTCAGCGTGTCCATGACCATCAACTCCACGGCGGCCGTCCTGCTGGCCATGCTCCTGGCTCTGGCGGACAAGCGGGGGGTTCCCCGGCGGGAGCTGCGGGGCACGATCCAGAACGACGTCCTGAAGGAATACATCGCCCGGGGGACATACATCTTCCCCCCGCGTCCGTCCCTGAAGGTCATCACCGACATCCTGTCCTTCTGCCGCGACGAAGCCCCCCGCTGGAACACGATGAGCATCAGCGGCTACCACATCCGCGAGGCCGGGGCCACGGCCGTTCAGGAGATCGCCTTCACCCTGGCCAATGCCGCGGCCTACATCCGCTCCGCGCTGGAGGCCGGTCTGGCCGTGGACGATTTCGCCCCGAGGCTCTCCTTTTTCCTGGCCGCGCACAACGACGTTTTCGAGGAAACGGCCAAGTTCCGCGCGGCGCGGCGCCTCTGGGCCCGGATGATGAAGGACCGCTTCGGCGCCCGGAACCCCCTTTCCTGGAAGTTCCGCTTTCATGTCCAGACGAGCGGCTCCGCTCTCCTGGCCCAGGAGCCGGAGAACAACGTCGTCCGCATCACGCTCCAGGCCCTGGCAGCCGTCCTGGGCGGCGCCCAGTCCCTCCACACCAACGCGCGGGACGAAGCCCTGGCTCTGCCCAGCGAGGAGTCCGCCCGGATCTCCCTGCGCACCCAGCAGGTTCTGGCCTTTGAATCCGGGACGGCCTCCACGGCCGACCCCCTGGGCGGGTCCTACTGGGTCGAGTCTCTGACCCGCGGCATCGAGGAGCGCGCTGCCGCCCTGATGAAAAAAATCGAGGACATGGGAGGCATGCTCCCGGCCATCGAGCGGGGTTTCGTCCAGCGCGAAATACAGGAATCGGCCTTCCAGTTCCAGAAGCAGGTGGAATCCGGCGAGCGGGTTGTGGTCGGTCTCAACCGCTTCCGGCCCGAGGACGCCGGGACGCGCATCCCTCTCTTCGCCCACCGCGGAGACGTGGAGCGGACCCAGCGCCGGAGGCTCGCCGCGCTGCGCCGCAGTCGGTCTTCGCGGCGGGCGGCCGCCTGCTTGGCGGCCGTGGCCCGTGACGCCGAACACGGGGAGA
>VGJG01000060.1 GCA_016867615.1 Candidatus Aminicenantota bacterium
GGCCGATCCCCGTTGAAATGGCCATGCTCAGCTCATCGATCTGGATCCTCAGGATGCTGTCCGCTCCCTCTCCCCGAGAGCTCGCGCTCCTGAGAAGACGCCTTGTCCCGACATCCAGGACTTTGACGTCCGTGGCGAACATGTCTCCGGCTTTGATGTAGCTCCCCAGAACGATCGTCTCGACTCCTTCCCTGCGGCAGAGCCGGAAGCCCGATTCGCGGTCGATGGTCTCCGCCTCCTTTTAGCCCAGCTGCGCCAGGAGGTCCGCCATCCTCTCCCAGGTGACCACATACAGGCCGCCTCGCTGCTCCAGGCTGGTGATGAGAAGGCTGGGGATGGCCTTGCCGAGATAATCGTAGGCCTTGTCTCCGGTCTGGTTCTCGAAGGTGATGACGGCGATCGAGTTTTTGATTTTGGCGACCGGCACGGCGTCTTTTCGCGGGATCAATTTCCAGATGAGCAGGGCAAGGAGGATCGATCCGACTAAGATGGCCGCAGGCTTGATGAGCTTTTTGGGCTCGAACTCGACCGTGATTTGTCTGGAAGTGAAGCCCTTTCTTTTGGGGACGACGCGCTCGGTCGTGGGCAGGCCCTTCTCGATGCGGTCGAGGTCCGCGGCCAGGGCCGAGGCGCTCTGGTAGCGCCTCGACCTATCCTTCTCCAGGCATTTGAGGATGACGCCGGCCAGGTCGTCGGGGAGGGAGGGGTTGAGCTGCTTCGGGTTTTTGGGCGCCTCGCCCTTGTGCTTCATGGCCACGCTGAGCGCCGTGTCGCCCTCGAACGGCACCCGGCTCGTCGCCATCTCGTAGAGGATGACCCCCAAGGAGTAGATATCCGAGCGGGCATCCACCTCTTTGGCCTCGGCCTGCTCGGGGCTCATGTATTCGGGCGTCCCGACCATGACGCTCGGCCCGGTGATGCCCTTCTCCCGCACCGAGCGGGCGATGCCGAAGTCCATGATCTTGGCGCTCCCGTTGCGGTCGATCATGATGTTCTGTGGCTTCAAATCCCGGTGGACGACGCCCAGGCCGTGCGCTTCGGCGAGGCCCTCGCAGACCTGCTTTCCTACGCTGAGGAGCATGCCCAGGCTCAGGCTGCCCGACATGCGGATCATGCTTTTGAGGTCCTCGCCGTGGACGTATTCCATGGTGATGAAGCGGGAGCCCTCGGCCTCGCCGATGTCGAACATGCCGCAGACGTTCTTGTGCCTGATGCGGCGGGCGAGCCTGAGCTCGTTCGAGAAGCGCTCGATCGTATCTCTGTCCGAGGCCACTTCCGGCCGGATGAGCTTCAGGGCGACCTTTTCCTTCACCTCGGAGTCGAAGACTTTGTAGACCCGGCCCATGCCGCCCCGGCCGCGCTCCTCGATCACCTGGTAGCGGCCGGCAAAGGTCGAGCCGGTGGTCAATTCCTTGAGGGGCGCCTGGAAGGTCTCGGTCTGAGCCAGAGATCGGCCGCCGGGCGAGGGGAGAGGAGTCCCGCACTCGCCGCAGAACGGCTTCGTCTCGGGATTCTCGGCCCGGCACTTGGGGCATTTCATAGCCGCTGAATATCCTCCCAATTATATTCCCAAGATATCCTTCCAATTATAGTGATGGATTCCCTTTTTAACCGGAAAACTGCCGGATGCCCGCGAGATGATCCCGGCTGTGCGGACGGATGATTTGAAACCGGTTAAAGCGCGTCCCAGTGAATCGGCGTGCTTGGGCCAAACCGTCATGGCGGCCTTGATCTCGAAGAGATGAAGTTTTTGCCCGAGCTCGAGCACGAGGTCGACCTCCAGGCCGTCGCGCGTCCGGAGATAATAGAGAGAGGGCATTTCCCCGGAGTGGAGGAATCTCTTGAGAACATCGATGACGATCATGGTTTCGAACAGGTTCCCGAAGCTCGGGCTGTTGAGCAGGGTTTCTCCGTCGTGAACTCCCAGAAGGTAGGAGGCCAGGGCCGTGTCGTTGAAATACATCTTGGGGCTCTTGACCAGGCGCTTCCCCAGGCTCTGGTAGTAGGGATAGAGAAGGTAAACCTGGTATCCGGCCTCAAGAACCGAAAGCCACCTCTTGGCCGTCGGCACGCTGACCCCGACATCCCTGGCCAGGTCGGAAAGATTGAGGATCTGGCCCGTGCGGACGGCGCAGAGCCTGAGGAACCTCTCGAACTGGCTCAGGTCCCCGATCTGAGCGAGGTTCCGGACATCCCTTTCCAGGAATGTGGAGATGTAGGAGGCGCACCAGAGCTGCCGGTCTACGGCCGAGCGGCTTGCGATTTCAGGATAATTCCCTCGAAGGAGGACCGAGCTCAGGGAGGGCGTGGCTCTGCTCCGCGAGGGAGCGTGAAGGGAGCGAATCCATCCTTCCGGACTCAACGCCTCATCTCCCCGGCCGATCCTTTCGGCCAGAGAAAACGGCAGGAGCGTCAGAACGGCGGCCCGGCCCGCCAGGGACTGGCTGATGCCCTGCATCAGTCCGAAGTGCTGGGAGCCGGTGTACAGCCACTGGCCCGGCTTCCGGCGCTCGTCGATCCGCGTCTTGATGTAGGACAGGAGTTCCGGAACGTACTGGATCTCGTCGATGATGACCGGCGGCCTGTGCCTGTCTAAAAACGCCACCGGGTCTTCTTTGGCCCGGATACGGACGTCGGGGTCCTCGAGCGAGACGAAGGCGTGCGTTTTTCCGAAAAGGGCCCGGAGCAGGGTCGTCTTCCCCGACTGGCGCGGTCCGGTGACGACCACGGCCGGAAAGGTCCGCAGCGCCTTGCGCATCACCAGACCCAGAGTCCGGGGTTTCATGGCCCCAACATAACCCTGATTATTTAATATGTCAAGTTAAAAATGACGGGAATACATCACTCCGCCGGCCAGGCCTCCGGCTCAGGCCGGTCCGGCGAATTCTTTTCATAGCGCGGCCGCTAAATGAGCCCCTGCCCGCCGATCACAGCCCCGAGACGACGACGTCGGCGAAGACCAGACTGGGGAACCGCTGCGAGGAATACGGATACGGGTCGTTCCCCACCTCGACCAGCCGCTGCCAGATCTTCAGGTGGTTGTCGGCGATGTTCATCTCCGAGACGGGATGGACGGGCGCGCCCTTCTCGAACAGCTGCCCGATGATCCCGATCGAAGTGTCGCCCGTCGTCGAGTTGGAATTCCCGCCGATGAACCCGGTGATGAGGATGCCCCGGCCGAGGTCCTTCATGATGTCCTTCACCGACCGCGCGCCGGGCGGGAGGATCAGGTTCGTGGGGCTTCCGGTCGTCGGCTCCCACCCCAGCTTGCGGCTGTAATACCAGTCCACGTAGAAATCTCTCAGGACTCCGGCTTCGATCATCGTCCGTTTTCTGGCTGTGAGGCCGTCGAGGTCGAACAGGCGGCTCCCGACGCCCTTGGGGATGAAGGGGTTGTCGATGAGGGTCAGAAAGCGGCTGGCTACGGACTGGCCTTTCTTGTCCGCCAGGAACGACTGCTTCTGCTGGATGTTCGACCCGAACATGGCTTGAAGGAAACCGCCGCCGAAACGCGCCACGACGCGGTTCTCGATGATGACCGGCAGGGTCTCGGTCTTGATCTTTATCCCCCCCAAAAGGGCCAGCGCCCTCTCGGCCGCCCCGACGCCGATCGTTTCCGGACTGGGCAGGTCCTGGCGGCAGAGGGCCATGGCGGCGTCGAACTCCATGGGCCGCCGGTCGCCCTCGTCCTTGACCGTGGCCTGGGCGGTGCCGTAGAAGACCGTGGCTTCCTGGTATCCGTCGAAGCCGTTGCTGGTCATTTGAAGCTCTTCCTCATGGCTGTCGTATCCCTGGACCGTAGCCGAGACGAGCTTGTCGCCGCCCCGGGCGAAACATCCTTCCTCGATGGCCTTGACGAAGGCATGCCGGACAGCGGGAGTCAGACTCTCATAGGCGGGGTCGTACTGCTCGAGGTCGACAGTTTGCCGGCCCTGATAGTACTTGGGGTCGGGAAGCGTTCGGAACGGGTCTTCATCCAGCAGCTTGGTGGAGGCGACGGCGTTCTCGATGAAGGATTTGAGGGCGTCCGGCCGCAAGTCCGACGTGCTCTGGGACGAAAAGCGGTTGTTGACGTAGATCTCCACCCGGAGCGCCTTGGTCGTGGCCTCTTTGATGTTCTCCGGCTTGCGGTTCCGGTAGCTGATCTCGACGAACCGCTCGCCGCCGACCCTCGCCCGGCAGCCGTCGGCGCCGGCGGACTTGGCCATCTTCAGCGCTTGCTCGCCCAGGTTGTAATATTCTTTTTTCATCTCTGCTCTCCTCTCCTCAGCCCCGGGTCCCGCCCACGGTCAGCGACTTGACCAGGCAGCTCGGCTGTCCGAACCCGCAGGGCGCGGCCTGCCCGGCCTTGCCGCAGGCTCCGGCCCCGCCCTCGTTGAACTCGAAGTCACCGGCCAGCATGGTGATGTTGGCCAGCATCTTCGGGCCGTTGCCCATGATGTTCACGTCCTTGATGGGCGCGCCCAGCCGGCCGTCCTCGATCATCCGCCCCTGGGAGACGTAGAAGGCGAAGTCCCCCTCGCCGATCTTGACCTGGCCGTTGCTCACGTCCTGGACGTAGATCCCCCTGCCCGCGGCCTTGATGACGTCCTCGGGCGAGGCCGGCCCGGCCGTCATGTAGGTGTTCCGCATGCGCGGGACGACGTAATGCTGGTAGCTCTCCCGGCGGCCGTTGCCCGTCGGCTTCACTCCGTAGAACTTGGACGAGATCCGGTCATGCATGTAGCTGGTCAGGATGCCGTTTTCCACGAGGGCCGTTTTCTGGCCCGGCGTGCCCTCGTCGTCGAAGTTGATCGAGCCGAGGAGGTGAGGAACGGTCCCGTCGTCGAAGATGTTGACGAAGGGCTCGGCCACCTTCTGGCCGATCATCGTCGAGTAGGTCGACGTCTTCTTGCGGTTGAAGTCGGCCTCCATGCCGTGGCCGATGGCCTCATGGAGCAGGATGCCGCTCACGCCCGGGCCCAGGACGACCGGCATCGCGCCCGCCGGCGGCTGGACGGCGTCGAAGAGGATGAGCGTCCGCTCGACGGCCGTCCTGGACAGCTTGTCCACGACCTCCGGAGTGTAATAGGAAAACTCCCTCCGGCCGCCGTAGTTCCAGCCCGCCCGCTCGAACTTGCCGTTCTTCTCCGCGACGACGGTCGCCGCCAGGTAGCTGCGGGGCTGAAGGTCCTCGGCCTTGAGGCCGTCGCTGGTCAGGACCAGGATCCGCTTCTGTTGGTCGTGGAACACGATGCGGACTTTTCTCACCAGGTCGGAAAGAGCGAAGCACCGCTCGTTCACTTTCTGGACGAGGGGCAGCTTGGCCTCGAGCGGGACGGCGCTGAACAGCGTCCGGACGGGATAATAATTCTTCGTCTTCAGGGGGACGAACGCAACGGCCGCGCTCCCGCCGGACGAGTCGGCGATCGTCGCCGCCGTGGCCGCGGCGGCCAGCATGGACTTTTCGCTCAGCTCCTGGGTGAACCCGTAGCCGACCTGGTCTCCCTTGACGGTGCGGATGCCGACGCCCAGGGCGATGTCGCTCGCGGCGCGGTTGACCTTGCCGTCCTCGAGGATGAGGAAATTGCTGATCGTGTGCTCGAAGAAGAGGTCGGCGAAATCCCCTCCCCTGGACATCGCCTCGGCCAGCACCTTGCGGCACAGGGCGTCCGTGACGCCGAACCCGGATTCGAAGGTGCCCGCTTCCGCGGCCGGGGCCGGGAAAGCCCAGTTTCTGACGAGGAGCGGGGCGGCGACCGTCGCCGCGGCCGCGGCCGCTCCCGATTTGATGAAAGAGCGCCTGGAGACGGATTTCATGGAGTCCTCCCCGATGTGGATTGCCCGGCCCTCGGGCCGGATGATGGGAAACAAGGGCACAATTCAACCTCTTCAATAATCATTACGCAAAAAGGAGGGTAAATGTTGCCCGGTCGAGGAAATTTTATCGTCCCTGAAGCAAGTGCGCTAAAGGGAGGGGCTCCGTTTGCGCCATAGGAAATCAGTTTCCGTACTGCAGCAAGCGTGCTGCGGTCTGAGCAAGGCTTCTTTCCATCTCGAGCAGGCGATCGACGCTGCCGTTGTAAAGCGAAAGCTCGAGCAGGTACTCGGTCACCGATATCTGCCCCAGTTCCAGCGCCTTTTTGAGGAGCGGCGCGTTGTCGAGTTGCCGCAGCCGGGAGCGAAATCCGTCCGTCGCCCGTCGGAGGGCAGTCGCCTGCTCATAGAGCGCCTCCATCTCGCCGCGAAACCGGCGCCTGGCGTCGGCCTCCAGGGAACGCGCCGCCTCGGCGCTCCGCTTGGCGTAGACCACGGTGTTCTTGTTCTCCAGCAGGGGGATGGTGACGCCGGCGGTCACTCCGGAAAACCGCTCGCCGGTCACCGATTCGCTCATGTAGCCCACCGACAGCTTTGGCCAGGCCAGCGACCGGTTCAGGGCCGCCTGGGCGTCCAGCCGGGCGGCCTCGCTTCTCCAGCCCCGCGATTCCGGGTTGAGTTCCTCGGCCTTCGCGCACCAGGCCGGGAAATCGGAGGGAAGGACGGGCAACTCGAACCGGGCTTCGCTCAATTCGACAGGCAGGCCGCCGTTCAGGCGGATGAGCTCGGCCCGGATCGACCTCCGCTCGATTTCATTGCCTTCCGCCTCTTTCTCGGCCTCCAGCAGGGTGAGCTCGGCTCTGTTCCGATCCAGGATGTTGGCCTCCCCCCGGGCGAACTTGGTTTCCACGGCCTCGGCCAGCTCCCGGGCCCGTCCCGTCCTCTTCTCCCATTCGGCGCTCAGGGCGTTGGCGAACACGAGGTCCAGGGCCAGCAGCCGCGCCTCGAGGAGAAGGACGCGGCGCTCCGCGTCCCACGCCCAATCCAGTCGGCGGCCGGCGGCGGCCGCCAGCCGGGACCTGTGCGCATAGGCCGTTGGAAAATCGAAGGTCTGAGAAATGCTCAGGTCGGCCCGTCTCCCCAGACCGGCGGGCGACCCGCGCAACATGCCGACTTCAACGGCCGGGTTTTCGGGGTACAGGCCCAGGCGCGCGCCGGTTTTCTCCGCGTCCCTCTGCTGGGCCAGGGCTTTCAGAGTCGGGTTGTTCTTTTCGATCTGATCGACGAGACGATCCACCCCCGCCTGCGGCCACAGGGACGGGGCGCAGATGAGAATCATGAGCACCAGGATTATATGTTTCATTTTTCCCTCATTGCCGGCCGCGACTTGGCGAAGGCCATTCGATAGACGACCGGGATGAAATACAGGTTCAGCAGGGTGGAGGTCAGAAGGCCGCCGAGGATCACCTTGGCCATGGGGCTCTGAATCTCGTTCCCGGACAGGCCGCCCTGGACCGCCAGGGGGATCAGCGCCAGGGCCGAGGTCAGGGCGGTCATCAGGATGGGCGTCAGCCGCTCCCTCGCCCCCCGGACGATCGTGTCGTCCGGGCCGAAACCGGCGCACGCGTTCTGGGTGAAGCTGGAGACGAGGAGGATCCCGTTGCGGGTGGCGATGCCGAAGAGGGTGATGAACCCGATGATGGCCGGGATGCTCAGCGTCCCCGAGGTGACCGTCAGGGAAAAGACGCCGCCGATCAGGGCCAGCGGCAGGTTGAGCAGGATGACGGCCGACAGCTTGAAATCGGCGAACTCGATGAAGAGCAGCATGAAGATGACTGCCACGGCCAGAATGGAGACCAGGAGAAGGATGCGCGAGGCCCGCTCCTGGCTCTCGAACTGTCCGCCGTATTCGATGCGGTACCCGCCCGGCAGGGAGACCCGGTCGCGAACACGCTGCCGGATGTCCCGGACGACGCCGCCCAGGTCCCGTCCGGCGACGTTGGCGGCGACGACGATTTTTCGCTGCGTGTTCTCCCGGGCGATGGAGCCGGGGCCGGCGGCCGAAGCGACCTCCGCCACCTGCTCCAGGGGGACCGTTCGGCCGTCGTCGGTGTCGATGAGCGCCGAGCGGATGCCCTCGATCGTCTCGGTGTACTCCCCGGACAGCCGCAGCACCAGGTCGAAACGCATCTGCCCCTCGTAGATGTCGGAGAGCTTCTCGCCGCCGAAGGCGACGTCGACGAATTCGCCGAACCTCTCAACGCTGATTCCGTGGGCCGCCAGCAGGTTCCTGTTGGCGCGGATTTGGACCTGCGGCACTTCGATCTGCTGGTCGACGTTCACGTCCACCAGGCCGGGGACGCCGGCGACCGCTTCCTTGACCTCGTTTCCCAGCCGAAACAGGGTGTCCAGGTCCGGCCCGAAGATCTTGACGGCGATGTTGGCCCGCGTCCCCGAGAGCATGT
>VGJG01000061.1 GCA_016867615.1 Candidatus Aminicenantota bacterium
TGCTCCATGGAGTCATCGACAAGGGCGGAGAGGCGCCGAACGTCATCCCCGACTTCGCCCGCGGCCGGTTCTCGTTCCGGGCCGACGCCATGTCCAAGGTCGAACCGGGGCTGGAGGTCATCCGCAATGCGGCGCGGGCCGCGGCCGAGGCGACGGGCTGCACGCACGACGTGAACGAGACGGGGCCGGCGGCCTCGACCTACAAGAGGAACACCGAGCTCGAGAGCCTTTTCGCCGGGCTGCTCGAGCGGCGCGGCCGCAGGGATCCCGTGAAATTCCGGGAAGCCTACGGCTCGACCGACCTGGCCAACGTCTCGCGGGTCTGCCCGACGATCGAGCTTCTGGTCAAGGCCGG
Source organism: Candidatus Aminicenantota bacterium (assembly GCA_016867615.1). Classification (GTDB taxonomy): domain Bacteria; phylum Acidobacteriota; class Aminicenantia; order Aminicenantales; family JAFGAV01; genus JAFGAV01. The sequence goes on from VGJG01000061.1 coordinate 356, forward strand.
AGAGAACCCCATCCACACCGAGGGTTTCGCGCGCGACGCCGCGTCCAAGAGCGGCGACCGGGCTCTCCTCGACGGCGTATTCTGCCTGGCCGCCGCGGGATGCCGTCTGATGGCCGAGCCCGGCCTGCGGGAGCGGGTCCGCAAAGCGTTCCTCGCGGCGGGCGAGGATTGAGGGCTGAAGATGGAGGACGGAGGGCGGGGAACGGATCAGCCATCGGGCGAAATCATGAAAGCCATGAGCTTCCGCCCCAGCTTAAAGGCCGGGGCTTTAGGCAACAAAGATGATGGGCCTTCGCTTCGCTCCGGGATGCCATTCATCCCCAGGCTTAAAAGCCTGAGGTTTTTGATATGAACTACAAACCAGGCCGGATGAGTGCCGCGTCTGCGTCTGACGCGGCCGAGGCCGCGGCGGCACATGCGGCGCGGAGCGCCCCCCGCCGGTCCGCGAAAGGATCCGGAGGGGAATTCCGCCTGGTCGTCACGGACTCGGGGCTCGGCGGCCTCGCCGTTTTAGCAGGAATTGAGCGGCTCCTTCGCAGCGCGGAACGGATTCCAAGCATCTCACTTTCATCATCATCATCATCATCATCATCATCATCATCTGTTGCTGCTGCTGCCGCCTCTGAATCCCGCATCCGCACGGCCTCTGCATCGCGTCCCCAGGATTTCATCGACGCCGCGGACGCCCTCGCCGTCCGCATGATCTACGTCAACGCCTGGCCGGACGAGCGTTTCGGCTACAACGATTTGCCGGATGCGGCGGAGCGGGCCCGGGTCTTCGACCGGGCGCTGGAGGCCATCGAGCGGCTGCGGCCGGACATGATCCTCATCGCCTGCAACACCCTGTCGATTTTATATGAACTGACGGCGTTCAGCCGCCGCGCGGCGGTCCCCATACGGGGCATCATCCATGCGGGAACGGACCTCTTTTCCGAGGCGCTGGCCGCCGACCCGGGCTCGTCGATCGTCATCTTCGGGACGAAGACGACGATCGAGTCGGACATCCACCGGCGGCGGCTCATCGAGCGGGGCGTCGCTCCGGAGCGGGTTGCGGCCGTCGCCTGTCACGGCCTGGCCGCGGCCATCGACGACGACCCCGGCGGGGAGGAGACGCGGCGAAGGCTCGCCGTCTGCGCGGACGAAGCCTGCAGGAGCACGATGAAGGAATCCCCTTGGAGGGGGAACCCGCTTCGCCTTTCTCCCCTCCAACGGTCGCTTCGCTTCCTGCCTCCCTTTCTCGCGCGGTGCCTGAACCCGGTGCTGCGCCCAAGGGGGCATGCGCCCTTGGAATCCCCGACGGCCGGCTCCCCGCGGCATGCCGCGGAGCATGCCCTCCGGTCGTCAAAAAGCGGTCAAACCCTTTATGCCGGCCTGGCCTGCACGCACTACGGCTGGGTCGCGGACGCGTTTCGGGAGGAGCTCGAAAAGCGCATCGGGCGGCGCGTCGTCACGCTCGACCCGAACGAGCGGCTGGCGGCGGCGACGGCCGGCGAGCTGACGGTCAGGATCGCGTCGCGGGACGGCGCGCCTCGGTCATCCTCATCCTCCGCCTCCGGTTCCGTCTCCGGTTCCGGAACCGGCGTTCCATCCGGCGGCGGCCGCGGCACGGGGCATGAACCCCGCCCTGCGACCAAGGGGTCATACCCCCTTGGAGCCCCCGACGACAGGCTCCCCGCGCCAGGCCGCGGGGCATGTCCTCCTGTCGTCAAAATGACTGAGACCGGAACCGCGGAGACGCGGTCCTCCATCACCGTGGAGGTCGTCTCCAAGGTCGCGCTCGACGAGCGGAAGCGCCGGGCCGCTGCCGCGCGCCTCGAGCCCGTATCGGAGTTGACCGCCGGGGCCCTCCTGAATTATAAGCATCGCCCGGATCTGTTTTGAACCGAAGCGGAGAACCGTCATGAGAATCCTCCTCCTCACCGGGCCGGGCGGCGACGCCCAGGGCTGGGGCGACATGTCCGTCACCCGGTCCGTGGCCGAGGCGGTCTCGGCCGCGGGCCACGAGGCGCGCACGGCCTATGTCGAGACCGAGGCGGAGTTCCGCCGCACGCTCGATGCCGGAGGGTTCGACCTGGTGTGGAGCGCCCTGTACCACATTTCGTCCAACGAGAAATTTATCGGCCGCAACGAGGAGGGGCTGTGGGTGGCCGACGCGCTCGACGGGCGCGGCATCCCCTACGTCGGCTCCGACAGCCGGATAATGAAGGACATGATCGACAAGTTCGCCACGCACACCATCCTCGCCCGGGCCGGCGTGCCCGTTCCGGCCCACCGCCTCCTGGGGCCGGACGATGATCCCGCGGGCATCTCCTATCCGGCCTTCGTCAAGCCGATGTGCGAGTCGCGCTCGGTGGGCATCTCGGACGAGAGCGTCGTCGCCGACGAGAGGGAGCTGCGGCGCCGCGTGGAATACGTCGCCCGGGAGTTCGCCCAGGCGGCGCTCGTCGAGGACTTCTTGCCCGGAGACGAATACACGGCCCTCGTCCTGGGCAACGGCGCGGGGCGGCAATGCCTGCCGGGACGGGTCCGGGTCGAGGAGAAGCACTACGGGAGACACAACATCCTGCGCAGCGACCTGCGCGGCGTGGGGCTGACGCGGATACACGAGGCGGGCGAGCGCGCGGAGGAGGTCGCGGAGCTGGCCGGGAAGGCGGTCGAGGCCATGGGCTGCCTGGACCACGTGCGCATCGACCTCAAGGCCGACGCCGCCGGCGCGCTGCGGATCATGGAGGTCAACGGCATCCCCGGCCTCAAGCCGCTCAAGAGCTGGGCCCCGCAGCTCTACACGCTCTTCCACGCCTCGCCGCTCGGCGAGCTCGAAGACTACCGCAACCTGATCCGCGACATCATCGCTTGCGCTGGGGCACGGGCCAAATCATTTCGTTGAACATAAATCGGCGGCTCTCTTCCATTTTGTGTGGCTCAGCCGGCCTCGGCAGGCCTATGATCCGGATTTGTCTTCTTTTCCCCCCTTAGAGCCGATTTTAAGGCCAACAATCGGCTCTAAGAAATCTACCGGACTGAGAGAGAAAACCATTCTTTTATAATGCGCGTGAGCTCCGCGGAGACAGCGGGGGGACGGGCGCAGCCGGGGTGGCGGATCATGCGGGTCAGCGTGTCGCGCCAGAGCTCGGCGTGCTGGGGCGTCGTCAGCCGGTTGCGGAACATGGCCGCGCCCTTGCGCGGGTCGGATTTCATGGTCTCGAGGATCCGCAGGACTTCGTCCTTGAATCCCTTCGGGCCGTAATAATCCAGGGTGGCCTCCCAGGCGCGACGGACTCCGGCCTCGGTCCGCAGCGGCGCGGAGACGCGGCGCAGCTTGTCCCGGAAGCGGCGCTCCTCGGGGCCGCGCAACAGCCGGAGACCGGCATCCGTGATCCGATAGGGATGAACGCCCCATCCCGCGACCGTGTTGTCCCCGACCCTCAAGTCGAGGCAGAAACCGACCTTCCGATGGTAAAGGTTCGTCTCCTGAAAGAAAGCGAAATTTCCCAGGCTGTAAGCGATGGGCCGCTCCCTGTAGACCTCGATCCCCTGGGGCACGTGGGGGTGGTGGCCGACGACGCAGTCCGCGCCGGCGTCGACCAGGGCGCGGAAGGCGCGCTGGACGTAGGGCGGCGGAAAGGGGATGTACTCCAGGCCGCAGTGCGCCACGGCGATGACGCAGTCCCCGCGCTTCTTGAGCGCGGCGACGGTTTCGGCAAGGCGCTCGACCTCCCAGCCGCACACTCCCGGACGTTTTCCCTCCGCCGCGGTCATGTCCTCGCCCTCGCTGAAATTGACGAGACTGACGCGCACGCGCCGCGCGCCCGCCGTCACGGCCAGGGTGAGCGGGCGGCGGGCTTCGTCGGCCGTCAGACCGGCGCCGACCGTCCGGACGCCGTTCCGGCGCAGGAGGCGCAGCGTCTCCCGGAAACCCGGGAGGCCGTAATCGAACACATGGTTGTTGGCCAGGCAGGCGACCTCGAAGGGGACGGCCGTCAGCCCGCGCACATGCTCCGCCGCCCCCTTGAACACCGAGCCGCTCTTCCAGACCGGCCGCCGGGCCGCGGTCAGGGCGCACTCGCAGTTGACCACCCGGAGGTCGGCGGCGCGCAGGAGGGGGAGCAGGTCGCCGTAGACCGAGAGCGGGTCGCGCCGCACGACGGGCTCGAAGGCGCGGATCGGCGCCCAGTCCGAGGCGATGAGGACGCGGAATTCTACCCTTGCGTGCCTGTCGTCGAGAGGAGACGGAATGCGTTTCGACATCGGCGATATTGATTATATGAAAAATGAGTGAAAGTCCCAAGGGGCTCTGTTTTTTTGGCGTTTTCCGGACTCAAAATACGTCGCGGGTGTCTGAAACAGAGCCCCTCTCGGACATTCAGCGGACATTAAACAATAAGGCTCTCTTCCATTCTCTGTGGGTAGGTTTCGCCGAGAGTTCAGCCGGCCTGAATGTCCGGGGCGATGATTGCGGGCTTAAGGCGCGCTGAAAACCGGAACCCGAACCAAACTTGATAAAAACCGTGCGCGCCGCTAGAATAGGCGCATGGCCGCGATCGAAAAATTCCTGGAAAATACTTTCTACCACAACACCGTTCTGCAGTGGCTCCTGGCCGCGCTCATCCTGGCCGCGGTCCTCGTCCTCACCATGATCCTCGTGCGCCTTCTGGGACGCAAGCTCATGAAGGTCGCCCAAAAAACCGAAACGCACGCCGACGACCTCATCGCCCTGCTCATAAAGAAAACAAAATTCTTCTTCCTGCTCGCGGTGTCCGTTTTCTGCGCCTCCCTGTTCCTCATCCTTCCCCCCGCCTTCTCTGTCGTGTTCCGGAAAGCGCTGGTCATCGCCTTCCTCCTCCAGGGGGCGGTCTGGGGCACGACGCTCATTTCCTTCTGGATCGATCATTACGTCAAGGAAAAGAGGGGAGGCGACGCGGCGGCCCGAACGACCTTCTCCGCTCTGGGATTCATCCTCCGGCTCGTCCTCTGGTCCCTGATCGTGCTCCTGGGACTCGACAACCTGGGGGTCAACATCACCGCCCTGATCACCGGCCTGGGCATCGGCGGCGTGGCCGTCGCCCTGGCCATGCAGAACATTTTGAGCGACCTGTTCGCCTCCCTGTCGATCGCCCTGGACAAGCCGTTCGTCCTCGGCGACTACATCGTCGTCGATTCCTTCCAGGGCACGGTCGAACACATCGGGCTGAAGACGACGCGCGTGCGGAGCCTGTCGGGCGAGCAGCTCATCTTCTCCAACAACGACTTGCTCAAGAGCCGCATCCGCAACCTCGAACGCATGACCGAGAGGCGGATCGTCTTCGGGCTGCGGGTCTCGCGCCGGACCCCCCGGGAAAAACTGACCGCCGTCCCCGTCCTCCTGAGGGAGATCATCGGCGCACGAACGGACGCGCGCTTCGACCGAGCGCATCTCAAGGAGCTCGGGGACTTCTCCTACGATTTCGAGGTCGTCTACTGGGTGTTGAGCCCCGACTACGCCCGCTACATGGACGTCCAGCACGCCATCAACCTCGAGATCGCCCGCCGGTTTGCCAGGAAGGGCATCAAGCTCGCCTACCCGACCCAGGCCGTCATCGTCTCGAAATAAGCTATCTTTTTTGGAGTGCGGCGGCACGACGCCGATCTGGATGTCGGCATCACGATGGGTCTTATGGGAGCCTTAGGCCCGGCCCAGATCGAAGACGAATTTCAGCCCCTGCAGCCTCGACAGGAGTTTCTTGTCGGCGGTGATCAGGGGCAGGTCGAGCTCCTTGGCCAGGGCGACATACACGGAATCATAGACGCTGATCCCCCGGGAAAACGAAAGCGCCAGTGCGGAGCGCATGACGTCCGGTTGCGGTGCGAGGATGTATAGGTCAAGCGCCCAAAGGGCGTCGATGATCTTCTCGGCTTCCCGGGCCTCGAATCCTCCGCTGAACCGAAGGGCGTTCGCCACCTCATAAACCAGCAAGTCCGGGACGACGACCCGCGCCGCGCCCTTAACGTGCTCTTCGAGGAGCGCTTCGGCCTTGGGCGAGCCCTCTTCCTCGACGAACCACTTCAGGACGACAGAAGCGTCAAGAACCCGCATGCGCATGGCCGCGGCCCCTCCACTTCCGGATTTCCTCGACCGAAAACCAGCCGGGAATCTTGCGCCTCATTCCCAGGATGGTTCGCGCCGCGGCGGCAACGGCGTCCTGCCTTCCGACTCTGGAGCCCACGAGAACGCTCCATCTCTTTCGGAGGACGTCCGCGGCAACGTTAGCCGCGCTTTCCCCAGGCGTCATCGTTCCCCACCCGGCTCGCCTGTCCGGGCGCAAACGAGCGTCTTGCGGGCCGCCAGCGGACCGCCCGGTGCGGCTTTTGAGCAGCAGCCCTTGAATTTCGGGCGCGAGCGGAAAATCGACGTCGATGAAATATTGCTTTTGATTTCCATGAGCTTCGCTGCGCAAGAGCCCCAAGGCTTCGAGATTTTTGAGCTCGCGATGAACGTTTTTCGCGTCCTCGCCGATCCTTCTCGCCGCTTCCCGGATATGGATCTTCGCCTCGGGCGCGGCCGAGAAAAGCCTCAACAACTTCACCCTAAGAACGGACGTAAACAGCCGCTTTAATTTCTCACTCTCCGTCTTGCTCATATCATGGCATAAAATACCACGTTTGTGGCATTTAATGCAATACCTGAAGAATGTTTAAACCCGATTTTTTGGAGTGCGGCATCGCGATGCCGCCCGCTTCGAACACCGACAAGAAGGGTCGTTCGAACTTTTTTCGACGAAGACTCTGAGGTCCCGCATTGGATTTCGCGATGAATGGGATGCTTAGGCCCGACCCAAATTAAAAAGGCGGGAGGCGAGCGCGGCGTCGGCGAGGCCGGGGGCAAGGCGCCAGAGCCAGTTGCCGGAGACGGTGGAGGGGGTGTTCATCCGCGCCTCGGAGCCCAGAGCCAGGACATCCTGCATGGGGACGATCATCGTGTCGGCCGCGGACGCCAGGAGCTTCCGGATAAGCTCCCACGGGACTTCCTCGGCGCCGACCTCGCGGCCGACGAACTCGAAGAGGATCCTCTTCTGCTCCGCGGTCGCCTCTTCCTCGAACCAGCCCCGCGCCGTGTTGTTGTCGTGCGTCCCCGTGTAGGCCACGCAGTTCCGCGGGTAGTTCGCCGGGTTGTAGGGGTGCGTCGCGAAATCCGGCCCGAAGGCGAACAGAAGAACCTTCATGCCCGGGAATCCGAACCGCTCCATGACGGCGCGGACATCATCGGTGATGATCCCCAGGTCCTCGGCGACGAGAGGCGGCGCCCCGAACCGCTCCCGCAGGCGCTCGAAGAAATCCACGGCCGGCGCCTCGACCCACCGACCGTTGAGCGCGGTCCTCTCCCCGGCCGGCACTTCCCAGTAGGCCACGAGCCCCCGGAAGTGGTCGATGCGCACCGCGTCGAACAGCGCCAGGTTGCGCTCGACCCGGCGCAGCCACCAGTCGTAGCCCGTCGCCCGCGCCCGCTCCCAGTCGTACACGGGGTTGCCCCACAACTGCCCCGTGGCGCTGAAGTAATCCGGCGGCACGCCCGCCACGGCCGCCGGCCGCATCCCGCCGTCGAGCTTGAACAGCCCGGGATGCGCCCAGATGTCGGCCGAGGCGTGGTTGACGTAGATGGGCATGTCGCCCATGACGCGCA
>VGJG01000062.1 GCA_016867615.1 Candidatus Aminicenantota bacterium
CGTCCCTCTTTCATTTCCTTCAGGACCGTCTCGATGCGGGCGATGTCCCGGCGGATGGTCTTCAGCTTGGCCGCGTTCTCCAGCTGGCCCTGGGCGTTCTGGAAGCGAAGCTTGAACAGCTGGTCCTTGAGCTCGGTCTTCTTGGCCGTCAGCTCATCCGCCGACAGCTCCCTGAGGTCGCTGGTCTTCATCGGACTTCTCGGCTTTCACGGGAGATGAACCGGGTCTTGACCGGCAGCTTGTGGGCCACGAGGCGCATCGCTTCCCGGGCGACGGCCTCCGGGACGCCCTCCAGCTCGTAGAGGATCTTGCCCGGACGGATGACATCGACCCAGAACTCCGGGTCGCCCTTGCCCTTGCCCATGCGGACTTCGGTCGGCTTCTTGGTCACGGGCTTCCAGGGGAAGGTCCGCAGCCAGAGCTTGCCCCGTCTCTTGATGTACCGGCTGATGGTGATGCGGCCGGCTTCGATCTGCCTCGAGGTCAGCCAGCAGGGCTCCAGGGCCTGCAGCCCGAATTCGCCGAAAGAGAGCGTCGACCCGCGCCGGGCCTTGCCCCGCATCCGGCCGCGCTGCTGCTTCCGGAATTTGACCTTCTTGGGCATGAGCATCGTCAAATCTCCTCGATTTCCGTGAGGTGGGAGACCATCTTGGGCTTTTCCACATCGCCCTTGTAGATCCAGACTTTGATCCCGATCTGGCCGTAGGTGGTGAAGGCCTCGGTGAAGCCGTAGTCGATGTCGGCTTTAAGAGTCTGGAGGGGCAGCTGGCCGCGGAGGTACCATTCGGAGCGGGCGATCTCCACCCCTCCCAGCCGGCCGGAGCACATGACCTTGATGCCCTTGGCCCCCATCTTGAGGGCGATCTCCACGGCTTTGCGCATGGCCCTCCGGTAAGCGATCCTCTTCTCGAGCTGAACGGCGATGCCCTCGCCGACCAGGAGGGAGCTGGTCTCGGGCTTGTCCACTTCCCGGATGTCGACGTAGACCTCTTTCTTGGCGATGCCCTCCAGGAAGGCTTTCAAGCTTTCGATTTCCTTCCCCCCCCGGCCGATGATGATGCCCGGACGGGCCGTGTGAATGATCGTCCGGATCTTGGGCCCCACCCGCTCGATGACGACCTCGGCGATGCCGGCATGGCGGTACTTCTTCTTGATCTCCCGCTTCATGTGCAGGTCTTCATGTACGAGGCGGCTGTATTCGGTTCCCTTGCCGAACCAGCGGGAGCTCCACTGTTTGTTGAACCCCAGTCGAAACCCGTGCGGATGCGTCTTCTGTCCCACCGTCTTATCTCCCTTTTCTCTCTTCCAGATAGATGCGGATGTGGCTGGTCCGTTTCAAGACGCGGTAGGCCCGGCCCATGGGGGCCGGGCGGATGCGCTTGGCCGAGGGGCCGCCGTCGACCTGAATGCGGGATATGACCAGGTCGTCGACATTCAGGTTGGGCTCCTTCTGCTGAGCGTTGGCGATCGCCGAGCGGAGGACCTTCTCCACGAGGCCGCTGGCCTTCCTTTTCTTCGAGAACCGCAGAATGGTCAGCGCCTCTCCCACGAACCGCTTCCGGATGAGGTCGGCCGTCAGCCGGCACTTCTGCGGCGAGATCCGGATGAACCGGCTGGCTGCCTTGGCCACGTATGTCGGCTGGCTCATGTCACTTCACCACTTTGACGGCCTTGGCCGCCTTGGAGGTGTGTCCCTTGAACGTCCGCGACGGGGAAAACTCGCCCAGCTTGTGCCCGACCATATTCTCCGTGACGAACACGGGGATGAATTTCCGCCCGTTGTGGACGGCGACGGTCATGCCCACCATCTCCGGGATGACCGTCGAACGCCGGGCCCAGGTTTTCACGACCTTCCTTTTCTCTCCCCGGGCTTCGAGGTCCTTGACGGCCTCCACCAGCTTGGCGTCGATAAAGGGGCCCTTTTTCAGAGACCTGCCCATCACTTGCTCCTTCTGCGGACGATGAATTTCTGGGTCCGCTTGTTGTTCCGCGTCTTGTATCCCTTGGTCGGCAATCCCTGGGGCGAGACGGGATGCCGCCCCCCCTTGGTCTTGCCCTCTCCCCCGCCGTGGGGATGGTCGATGGGGTTCATGGCCGTTCCCCGGACGTGGGGTCGCCGGCCCATCCAGCGCTTGCGGCCGGCCTTGCCCAGGGAGATGTTCTGGTGGTCGAGGTTGCCGATCTGCCCGACCGTCGCCCGGCAGTCCAGATGGACCTTGCGGATCTCCGAGGAGGGCAGACGGAGCTGGGCGTAATCCCCTTCCTTGGCCAGAAGCTGGGCGCCCGAGCCGGCGCTGCGGGCCATCTGCCCGCCCTTGCCCTTCCGCAACTCGATGTTGTGCACGACCGTTCCCAGGGGGATCGAGCGCAGGGGCATGGAATTGCCCGGCAGCAGGTCGACGGTCGCGGAGGAGGCCACGACCGTCTGCCCGACCTCGAGTCCCTGGGGAGCGAGGATGTAGCGGCGTTCCCCGTCGGCGTACTTGATGAGAGAGATGAACGCCGAGCGGTTGGGGTCGTACTCGACCGTCTCCACGAAGCCGGGCACGTCGAGCTTGTCCCTCCGAAAATCGATGACCCGGTAGATCTTCCTGAAGCCGCCGCCCCGGTGACGGGAAGCGAGGCGGCCCCGGTTGTTGCGCCCGCCTTTCTTGCGCAGGGAGCGCAGGAGGGGCTTGTGGGGGGTCGCCGTGCTCAACTCCCCGTAGTCCAGGCCGGTCCTGTGGCGCAAGCCGGGAGTGGCCGGCTTATAGGTCTTGATGCCCATGGTTAAACCGCCTCGAAGAATTCGATCATCTTTTCATTCTCTTTGAGCTTGACGTAGGCCTTTTTCCAGGCCTTGGTCATGCCCGTGTTCTTTCCGACTCTCTTCCGCCGGCCGAGCCGGTGCTGGGTGCGGACGCTCTCGACCTTGACCTTGAACAGCTTCTCGACGGCCTGCTTGATCTCCGTCTTGTTGGCCTTGGGAGCGACCTCGAAGCAGACCTCCCGGTTCGTGTCCTTGAGCCAGGAGCTCTTCTCGGTGATGACCGGCCTGAGGATGATCTGATAGGGATCCTTCATCACTTCAACCTTTCCACGAGGGATTCCAAAGCCGGCTCGCTGATGACCAGCCAGGCGTGCCGGAGGACGTCATAGGCCGTCAGCTCCCTCGGGTCCAGGGCCCGGCTGCCGGGGATGTTGCGCATTGCCCGGAACAGGCCCCGGTTCGAGGATTGATCGACGACCAGGGCCGACTTGAGCTGCAGCCCCCGCAGAAGCTTGGCCGCTTCCTTTGTTTTGGCTCCGGGAATCTCGATCTTATCCAGGACGAGGAGCTGCTTCTCGGAGGCTTTCAGGGTCAGGGCGGACCGCAGGGCGTTCCGCCTGGCCTGCTTGGGCAGCTCGGTGCGGTGATCCCGGGGCTGGGGGCCGAAAGTCGTTCCGCCCTTCCTCCACAGGGGGGAGCGGTTGCTTCCCGCCCGCGCCCGTCCCGTGCCCTTCTGCTTCCAGGGCTTGCGCCCGCCCCCGCTCACCAGCCCGCGGGTTTTTGTGGCCGCGGTCCCCCTCCTCTTGTTGGCCAGGGCGGAGACCGCCGACTCGTAGAGGAGGTGCTCCTTCACCGGATAAGAGAAGATGCCGGCCGGCAGGGCGACCTCTCCGGTCTTCTGTCCGTTGGCGTCGATGACCTGAACTTTATCCATGGCTTAACCTTTTCTTGATGAGCACGTAGCCGCCCTTCGGGCCGGGCACCGCGCCCCTGACGACCAGGAGGTGATTCTCCTTGTCCGCCTCCACGACCTTCAAGCTCTTGGCCGTGACCCGGACATGGCCCATGTGACCGGGCATCCTCTGGCCCTTGATGACCCGGGAGGGAAAGGACGAGGCGCCGATCGACCCGGGACGGCGGTGGAACATCGAGCCGTGCGACCCCTTGCCGCCGGTGAAGCCGTGCCTCCGGATGACGCCCTGGAAACCCTTGCCCTTGGACGTCCCGACGACGTCGACGATTTCGCCCGGCTGGAAGATGTCGACCAAAACTTGGTCCCCCTCCTTGAGCTCGGCCGCGCCGTCATGCCGGAACTCCCTCAGGACTTTTACGACGGGCACTCCCGCCTTGGCGAAGTGTCCCGACTGGGGTTTGTTGGGCCTCTTGACCGCCCGGTCCTCGACCAGGCCCAGTTGGACGGCCCGCTTCCCCCCCGCGCCCGCCTCCTTCTTCTGGACGACGGTGCAGGGGCCCGCCTTGAGCAGGGTGACGGCGTAGACATTGCCCTCCGCGTCGGCCCCGCGGCTCATTCCCAGCTTGATGCCGATCAGACCTTCGACCATGATCAGTCTCCCGCCCCGAAGGCCTGGATCTCGACGTCGATGCCGGCCGGGAGGTCCAGTTTCTGGAGCTCTTCGATCGTCTCGTTGTTGTATTCGCTGATGTCGATCACCCTCTTGTGGACGCGCATCTCGAAATGCTCCCGGGAGCGCTTGTCCACGTGAGGGGATCTCAGGACGCAGAACCTCTGGATGCGTGTCGGAAGGGGAATGGGACCGGCGATGTTGGCGCCCGTTCGTTTCGCTTTGATGACGATGTCGCGTACGGACTGGTCGAGCAGCCGGTGGTCAAACGATTGGAGCCTGATTCTGATCTTTTCCATGTCTTGCGTCCTTGTTGGTTTCGAGCGCGCGTCCCTCGCCGTCGCATTCCGCCGGAGGCTTCCGTCCCTACTCCAGGACCTCGGTGACCGAGCCGGCGCCCACGGTCCGCCCGCCCTCGCGGATGGCGAACCGCAGCCCCTTCTCCATGGCCACGTCCGTGATCAGCCCGATCTCCAGGTTCACGTTGTCCCCGGGCATGACCATCTCCACTCCCTGGGGCAGCTTCACCGTACCCGTCACGTCCGTCGTCCGAAAATAAAACTGCGGACGATACCCCGTGAAAAACGGCGTGTGCCGGCCCCCCTCCTCCTTCTTCAGAGCGTAGATCGAGGCCTTGAACCGCCGGTGCGGCGTGATCGAACCCGCCTTGGCCAGCACCATGCCCCGCTCCACCTCGTCCTTGTCCGTGCCCCTCAGCAACACCCCGACGTTGTCCCCGGCCAGCCCCTCGTCCAGGAGCTTCCGGAACATCTCCACTCCCGTCACCACCCGCTTCTTCGTCTCCCCGAACCCCACGATCTCGATCTCCTCGCCCACCTTCACCTTCCCCCGGTCCACTCTCCCCGTCACCACCGTCCCCCGGCCCGAGATCGTGAAGATGTCCTCCACCGGCATCAAAAACGGCTGGTCCACCAGCCGCACCGGCTCCGGTATGTGCTCGTCCACCGCCTTCATCAAATCCAATATCTTCTTGTTCCACTCGTTCCCCGGGTCCCCGTCCGACTCCATCGACTTCAAGGCGCTCCCCCGGACGACCGGTATCTTGTCCCCCGGAAACTCGTACTTCTTCAACAGCTCCCGCACCTCCAGCTCCACCAGGTCCAGGATCTCCGGGTCCTCCACCATGTCCACCTTGTTCATGAACACCACGACCGCCGGCACGTTCACCTGCCGCGCCAGCAATATGTGCTCCCGCGTCTGCGGCATCGGCCCGTCGTCCGCCGCCACCACCAAAATCGCCCCGTCCATCTGCGCCGCGCCCGTGATCATGTTCTTGATGTAGTCCGCGTGCCCCGGACAGTCGATGTGCGCATAATGACGGTTCGGCGTCTCGTACTCGATGTGCGCAATCTGGATCGTCAGCCCCCGCTCCTTCTCCTCCGGCGCGTTGTCGATGTCCCCGTAGGCCTTGAAGACTATGCTCGGGTTCGACTTCGACAACACCCGCGTGATGGCCGACGTCAACGTCGTCTTCCCGTGGTCCACATGCCCGATCGTCCCGATGTTCAAATGCGGCTTCGTCCTCTCAAACTTCGCCTTGGCCATCGCTCCTTACCTCCTCTGTCGCAGCCTTATCGAAGGACTCTCCGGTTCCCTCAACGGGACAGGGGAATCCTCCCCTCCACGCGGGCCACGACCTCCTCCGTTTTTTGCGGGGAAGCCGCGTCGTAGTGGAGGAATTCCATGGTGAACACGCCCCGTCCCTGGGTCAGGGTGCGCAGGGTGGTGGCGTAACCGAACATCTCGCTCAGCGGGGCCTGGGCCAGGATGACCCGCGACGCGCCCTTCATGTCCAGTCCCTCGACCCGTCCCCGGCGGGCGCTGAGATCGCCGACGATGTCTCCCAGGTATTCGTCCGGAGAGATCACCTCGAGCTTCATGACCGGTTCGAGCAGGATGACGCCCGCCCGGGCGGCGGCATCCTTAAAAGCCATCGAGGCGGCGATCTTGAACGCCAGGGAGGTCGATTCCGACTCCTGGAAAGATCCGCCGATGAGGGTCACCCGGATGTCGGTCAGGGGATATCCCGCCAGGAGGCCGGTGTCCATCGCCTCCCGGACGCCGTCGCGGACGGCGGGCAGATAGATCCGGGGAATGACGGCTTCCCGGGTCCTGTCCTGAAAGTCAAATCCCGCGCCCCGGGGCAGCGGCTCGACCGACAGGCGGCATTGGGCGAACTGATTCTTGCCGCCGATCTGGCGGGCGTACGCGGCCTCGCCCTCGGCGGCCGCGGCCAGCGTCTCCTTGAAGGCCACCTGGGGTTTGCCCACATTGGCCCGGACGCCGCACTCGCGGTTCATGCGGTCCAGGAGCACTTCCAGGTGAAGCTCCCCCATGCCGTAAACGAGGGTCTGACCCGTCATCGGGTCCTGGCCTACGCGCACGGTGGGGTCCTCCTTGGCCATCAGGGACAGCGCCTCGGCCAGCCGGCCGTGCTCCATCCGGGACTTCGGCTCGACGGTGACCGAGATCACGGGCTCGGGGAAGCGGATGGACTCCAGGACGATGGGCTGGTGCTTGTCGCACAAGGTGTCGCCCGTACCGAGGCTCTTCATCGAGCCCAGAGCGGCGATGTCCCCGGCGTACACCTCCTGAATCTCCTCCCTCTTGTTGGCATGCATCCTCAGCAGGCGCGAGGCTCTCTCCTCCTCGCCCTTGGAGGAGTTGTACAGCTGCGACCCCAGGCGGGCTTTTCCGGAATACACGCGGAAAAAGGCCAAGGTCCCGACGTAGGGGTCGTTCATCACCTTGAAGACCAGGGCCGAAAAGGGCTCGGTGTCCAGAGGCTTGCGCGACCGGGCTTCCTCGGTGCGGGGGTGGCGGCCGGTCACGGGAGGCATGTCCGCCGGCGAGGGCAGGTAATCCACGACGGCGTCGAGCAGGGGCTGAACGCCCTTGTTGCGGAAGGACGCTCCGAATAGGACCGGAACGACCTTGAGGCCGATCGTGCTTCTCCGGACGGCGGCCCGGACCTCGGGGCCGGGGATGTCCTGGCCCCCGAGATAGAGCTCGAGGAGCCTGTCGTCCGTATCGCACAGAGTCTCGATCATAGCCGCTCTCGCTCGCTCCACTTCCTCTTTAAGCTCTTCGCCGACGTCCCGGACGGTGAATTCCGAGGCGACGAGGTCATTCCCCCAGTCATACGCCCTGCGGTCGATGACGTCCAGGACACCCCGGAAGGTGTCTTCCCGGCCCAGGGGGATCTGGACGGGAAGGACCCTGGCCCCCAGCTTGGCCTGGATCTGCTCCATGGCCTTCTCCGGGTCCGCGCCCACACGGTCCATCTTGTTGATGAACACCACCCGGGGGACCCGGTACCGGTCGGCCTGACGCCAGACGGTCTCGGACTGGGGCTCGACCCCGCCCACGCCGCACAGCACGACCACCCCTCCGTCGAGCACCCTCAGGGAACGCTCGACCTCGGCCGTAAAATCCACGTGGCCCGGAGTGTCGATGATGTTGATGCGATGGTCATTCCAGGTGCAGGTCGTCGCCGCGGAGGTGATGGTGATCCCCCGCTCCTGCTCCTGGGCCATCCAATCCATGACCGCAGTCCCCTCGTCGACCTCGCCCATCTTGTAGGTGATGCCGGTGTAGAAGAGGATGCGCTCCGTGGTCGTC
>VGJG01000063.1 GCA_016867615.1 Candidatus Aminicenantota bacterium
TCGACGACCGAGACGGCGTAGAACACGTCGAGCTCCGGACAGAAATACCGTCCGGCGTACTCGGCGAGCTCCTCGGGTGACGGCCGCCGGGGGACGGCCCGGGCATAGGTCGAGGGCGGATCTCCCCCGACCGGAACGTGGCGCCAGCGGTCAGGGACCGCCCCTTGCGCGGGCTCGAAGAGGAAGGCGACGCCGTCCTCGGTCAGGAAGCGGAACGTTCCCACCGGAGCGAGCTCCCTCTCCCGTCGGCCCTCGACGAGCAGCAGCTTGCCGTTCTTGAATTCCAGCCTGATGACCGCCTCGTTCTTGGGGTTGATGAACAATCCCGTCCTCTTGCTGAGCTCCGCGGCCGGGACCGGAAGGCGGATCGGCCGGGGCGCGTCCTGGAAATGGCCGGCCAGCACGATGTCCGCGACCTTGCGGGCCAGGAGGGCGGCGTTGACGCCGGCGAAATTGCTGAGCAGGGCGACGGCCGCGTGCTGGGCGGGGTAGCGGGCGAGGTAGGCCCGGTAGCCGGCCGTCGCGCCCCCGTGGCTCACCTCGGCCAAACCCCGGTAGGTCTCCCGGCGCAAGCCCAGGGCGTAGGCGAGCGGCGTGCCGTCGTTGAGCCGGCCCGGGGTTTCCATGAGGTCGAGCGCCTCGCGGCCGAGGACGACGGGGTTCCAGAAGTTTTCCGTCCACTTCAGGAGGTCGGAGGGCGTGGTCAGGAGTCCGCCGTTGCCGTAGACCATGGTGAAGGGCATGTCCTGGCGGAACCGTCCCTCGCGGTCGGCGGAGTAGGCCGTGGCGCGGCCCTTGATCACGGCCGCGAAGTCGTCGCGCCAGCGGGTGAGGTTCATGCCCAGGGGCTTGAAGAGGCGTTCCCGGGAGAAGGCGGCCAGGCTGACCCCCGAGGCGCGCCGCACGACCCAGGCGGCCAGGGCGTAGCCCGTGTTGCAGTACAGGTAGTCTTCGCCCGGCGGAAAGTTGAGCTCCCGCTGGCGGCTGACGAGGTCGAGGATCTCCTCCATGGTGTGGACGGCAAGGCCCGCAGGGCGGCCGGCAGCGCTGAGCAGGTTCCACTGGTCGCGGAGGCCGCTGGTGTGGGTCAGGAGACGGCGGAGGGTGATCGGGGGGCCGAAGTCGGGAACCTCGGGGACGTGTTTCCGGACGTCGTCATCCAGGCTCAGCTTGCCGTCGGCGGCCAGGAGGAGGAGCGCGGCGGCGGTGAACTGCTTGGCCACCGAGCCCGACTCGAAAACGGTCTCGGGAGTGATGGGCATGTCGTATTCCAGGTTGGCCCGGCCGTAGCCCCGGGCGAAGACGACGCGTCCGTCCTTGAGCACGGCCACCGAGCAGCCCGGCGACCCCGGCTTGACGAACGGAGCGAAGACCGCGTCGATGGCCTCAACCTGGGCGGGGGAGAGGGCCGGCGGGGCGGGGGGGGCCGGTTGCGACGCCGCGTCCGGGGTTTGCCCCCCGGCCGACGCGGCCTGAAAAATCAACGCGGCCGCGATCAGAGCGCGCATCGCCTGGAGCAGCGGATGGGGAGCCGCCGCGGGCAGTATCCGGGTTGTGACCGGGATCATCTTTGCCTCCGAAGACATGAACATGTAAGTGCATGATCTATTTTAATAAGGAATTCCTCCCGGACAAACAAGATTTTTCCCGTGCCCCGGCGACTTTAAGTTGCTCCGGGGGAGGCATTATAATATCGCCGTCAGAAGTCGCGGACCGGTTCCGGGGTTCAGGGGAGATGGATCAGGCCCGCCCCTGCGGCATGGGAACGGCCGGGGCAAGGGATAAGGAGAAGCGATGCGCGAGTATTCCCACTCCCAGCTCGAGAAATACGAGACCTGCCCGCTGCAGTACAAGCTCGTTTACGTGGACAGGCTGAAGCGATACGAGGAGGGCGTCGAGGCCTTCCTGGGAATACGTTTCCATGAGGCCATGCAGTTCCTCTACAAGGAGCGCGCCTTCCGCGTCGCGCCCCTCGAGGAGCTCCTGGCGTATTACGAAAAAAGATGGGCGGAAAAATGGCATGCGGCGGTTCGAATCCGGGACGAAAAGCGGACTCCCGAGGAATACCGGCTCAACGGCCGCCGTTATATCGAGAATTACTACCGCCGCCATCACCCCTTCGAGGAAGGGAATATCTTGGGACTGGAGCGAACAATCCGGTTCCCGCTCGATGAGGCGGGCCGCTACGCCTTCAAGGGCGTCATCGACCGGCTGATGAAGGCCCCCGACGGAGCCTTCGAAATCCACGACTACAAGGCGGGCGGGACGCTCCCCGAACAGGCCAAGTTCGATGCCGACCGCCAGCTGGCCATCTACCAGGTCGGCGTCCGGAAGCTCTGGCCCGAGGCCGGGGATCGGGAGGTCCGGCTCATCTGGCATTATGTCGCCTTCGGCATGGAGATGCGGTCGTCGCGGACGCCGGAGCAGCTCGAGGCGCTCAAGGAGGAGACGAGGCTCCTCATCGACCGCATCGAGGCCGAGAGGGAATTCGTCCCGAATGAAAGCCCCCTCTGCGGCTGGTGTTCCTACTGGGACCTCTGTCCTCTCAAAAAACACCTGGTCAAGGTCGAGGGGCTGCCGGAGAACGAATGGAAGAACGAACCCGGGGTCAGGATCGTCGACGCCTATGCCGAGCGCTGGCGCAAGCGGCGGGATCTCGAGGCGGAGAAAGAAGTCGTCGAAAAAGAGCTCGAGAAATTGAAGGAAGCGGCCGTCGCCTTCGCCGAAAAGGAGGGCCTCCGGGTCATCGCCGGCTCGGAGGCGAAGCTGCGGGTGACGGGCAAGGACAAGATCGTCTCTCCCGGAAAGGGGACGGCCGAAAGGGAGGCCCTGGAGAACGCGCTCCGGGAGCTCGGCGTCTGGGAGGAGGTCGCCACGCTCGACCCCTTCGCCCTGGAGCGGGCGCTGGCCGAAGGCCGCTGGCCGGTCGAAACGGTCGGCCGCATCAGGGCCTATGTCGCCTTGGAAAAACGCTGGGCCGTGACGGTCAAGGAAGAACCGGCCGAATAGAATATGAGTTGCGTCGCAGCGCGACTTTTCTTTTCATAGAGCAATCCTTGGGCATAGCTCCTGTCGCGCAGCTCGTCGATCGTCGCGAATACAAAACGCCCCTTGCGACATTTCGGCCGCAAGGAGAGAGCCGAAATCGACCAGGGGGCTTTAGATTGTATTGTGATTCCGTCTAAGGCGTTTTTTGGACGGCCTTCTCCCACAGCAGCTCGTTGAGCTTCCGGTTGAGGGCTTCGTTCCGGGGGTCTCTCTGCTGGGCGTTCTTGAGCTCGGAGATCGCCTCGTCCGCCGCGCCCGACCGGACGAGGTGATCGGCCAGGGCGAGGACGAGCTCGGCCGAGCCGGGCTCGAAAGCCAACCCCCGGCGGCCGGCCCGGACGGCCTCGTCGAGCCGGCCTCCCTCGGCGTACAGATAGGACAGGTTCACGTGGGCGGCCGTGTAATGCGGCTGGAGGGTGACGGCCTTCTTGAAGTGCTCCTCGGCCTTGTCCGCGGCGCCCTTGAGCGAGTAGGCCGCGCCCAGGGTGTTGTGCACTTCGGCCTTGGTGGGTGCGGCTTCCAGGGCTGTGAGGCATGAGGCGACGGCCGCGTCCGCGTCGCCGAGCTTGTGATGGATGAACCCCATGCCCGACCAGCCCAGGAAGGAATACGGAACCAGTCGGGTGACGGCCTCGAACTGCTCGAGCGCCTCCCGCGCCCTTCCCCGGCCGAGGTAAAGGAGCTGGGCGTATTTCCAGCGCAGCCACCAGTCTTGCGGGGACCGGGAGATGGCCCGGTCGTAGGAGCCGGAAGCTTCCTCGAGGACGGCAGGGGAGAGCCCGGCCCTCAGCTCCGCCAGCTCGCGCTCCATCCGGGCGACCTCGGCGGCGTTGCCGAGCTGGTTGGTGAAGGGGGGCGTCCGGAAGTAGGCATTGAGCATTTCGTCCAGGATCATCATCCGGTCCCATTCTGTGTAGGCCAGCCTCTCGGCGCAGGCTTCCGGTCCGGGAGGAACCGACCCGGAAACCGCGGCCGCGGCGGCGTCTTGGGGCAGCAGCGGCTCGATCCGCTCGAAGAGCGTCCGGGCGATGAGATGGTTCCCCCGAAAGGTCATGTGCACGTGGTCCAGAAAGAGCTCCCGCCCGGGCAGCCCGTGCTCGGAGGCGTCGGCGAAAGCCTTCTCGATGTCGGTCAGGAACACGCCCCGCCCCTCGAAGGCGGAGGCCGTTTCCCTCACCCGGCCGTTGATCCCGCCGTCGGCCCGGAAGCGGAGGGTGTCGCGCTCCAGCGCCCTCCGGTAGGAGGCGCGCGCGCGTTCGTGGTCCCCCAGCCGCCCGGCGCAGCGGGCCGTCCGGAAATGGAGCGCGGCGTGGCCGTCGTCGATCGCGGCGGCACGCCCGAAAAAGTCCAGGGCGGCGGCGAAATCGCCCGCGTCTTCCCGCTCCGCGCCGCGTCGGTAGAGGTCCTCCCATTCCTCCAGCCTTTCGGACGGCATCGGGGCGCCGTGCCGCGAGGCGAAGGGCGGGCAATCGGCGAGGTTGGCGGCCACGGTGCAGAGGAAGACCCGGCTTCCGCCCGCCAGGAGGGTGCGGCAGAGGTCGTCGAGGTTGTCGCGGTAGTGGCCGTAGACGGAAGCCAGGCGCGGGTCGTCTGCCGGGACCTGCCTGTCGAGGAACATCTCCATGCCCCGCCACACTCCCGGGTCTTTTTTCCCCGGACCGAACGAGGAGAGGAGCCCGCCCAGCAACTGGCCCAGGCGCAGGCTCTTGAGGGCGATGTTGAAGCGGATGAGGCGCAGGCTGGAGAAGAAGGGCTGGAAGACGGTCCCCGGGCCGAAGGGCCCGACCACCTCGTTGTTGCCCATGTAGACGACGACGGCGTCGGCCTCGCGGCGGGCGAGCTCCCGGCCCAGGACCAGGGCCACGTGGGAATTGACCGCCGTCAGGGCGGCGTTGATGACCTCGAACCTCAGGCCGGGGCGGGACTCCCGGAGCATGACCTCCAGCTGGCGGCCGAAGGAGAAGGCGCCGTCGGGCACGCCCTGGGCAGCGGAGCTGCCGAGGATGAAGACCCGGAACGTGTTCCGCGGCTTGGGCGCGAGGAAGAGGATGGGGTCGAAGTCCCGGCTGATCTCCCGCGGGAAGAAGCGCCAGGGGAACCGGTAGTTGTCGGCGAACGCCGCCCGGCCCTCCCAGCGGCGGGCGATGAGCGGCTTGGGGTTGAAGCCGTAGCCGAAAAGCCGGAGCCCCATCTCCGTTAATCCCAGGAGAAACAGGGGGACCAGGACCAGGGCCGTGAGGCGGAAAAACCAGAGGCGCAGCCGGGAGGGAGGGCTCATCGGCCCGCTTCCTCGAGAAGGGCCCGGAGCTGCCGCAGCTCGGCTTCGCTGAGCTTGGAGGAATATCGTTCCAGGCAGACGCTCAGGACGCGGCGGGCCTCGTCCTTTCGGCCGCTTTTGAGGAGAGTGATCCCCAGGTTGAAATAGGTGTTGGTGAACCCGGGGTCGATCTCCAGGGCCCGCCGCCAATGGGCCACGGCCTGTTCCGGGTCTCCGGCGTAGCTCCAGGCCGCACCGAGCCCGTTCCAGGCGGCGACCAGCCCCGGGGACGCCTCCTTGGCCTTCGTGTAAAAGGCGATGGCGGCCTCCAAGTCCTCCTTTTCTCCGCGCCCCCTGAAGAGGGTCAGGTGGATGGTGCCCAGGCCGCTCAGGGCCAGGGCGTTGTCCGGGTCCAGGGACAGCGCTTTTTCCAGGGAGGCAACGGCCTGGGGGAAATTTCCTTTGTCCATGTAGCCCAGGCCGACCTGGGTCCAGGTCTTGCTGTCGCCCCGTCCGCCGGACACGATGTCCAGGAGAAGGGTGTTGGCCATCTCCCCCTCTCCCAGCTTGATCAACAGCCCGGCGATGTCGGAACGCAGAGGAACGCCGGACGGGTCGGCGGCCAGGGAGGGGTCCCTGATCAGGCCCTCCAGGACGCCGAGCGCTTTGGCCTTGTCGCCGCTCTCGGCGATCCGGAAGGCATATTCCACCCGCAGGGCGGCGTTCCTGGGTTCGAGCTCCAGGGCCTTCTCCAGGCGGGAGAGGGCCCTGGCGGTTTCGCCCTTTCGGCCATGGACCGTTCCCAGGAGGATGAGCGCCGGGCTCAAACGGGGGTCGAGATCCAGAGCCTTGAGGCAGACCTTCTCGGCCTCGTCCGGGCGCCCGGAATCGGCCAGGATCTGAGCCAGGGCGACGGAGAAGCGCCCGACCTCGGGGAACGCGACCGCAGCCCTCCTCAGGACCTCTTCCGCTCTGCGAAGGTCGTTGTTCTTCGAGGCGATGGAATAAAGATGATCGTAAGCCAGGGGGAGCTTCCGGTCCGGATGATCGCGGAGGACGGCCTCCAGCTCTTTTTCTGCCTCGGCCGTCTTTTCCTCGGCCATGAGACGCTCCGCGCGCATCAGCCGCATGACGGCCGAAGCCCCTCCGCCCGGGGCGGGGCCGCGGTCCGGTCTTCCGCTCTCTCCCATGGAGGCCCGATGGTCCCGGAGGCGTCCGTTCATCGCGGCGGCCAGCTCTCTGTCCTTGAGGGCCAGGTTGTCCCGCTCCCCCGGGTCGGTCCTCAGGTTGTACACTTCATCCCGGGGCAGGGAGAGCAGCTTGTAGGGCCCGTGGATCAAGCCGTACAGGGGGGCCAGGCCCATGTCCTCGACCCCGCGACGGCTCTCGAAGTATACGGTCCGTTCCGCTTCCTCTCTTTCCTGGCGGTCCGAGAGGAGCGGCCAGAGGCTCCGTCCCCGGACGCCGTCCGGGAGTTCCAGACGGAACAGCTCGAGCAGCGAGGGCAGGACGTCATGCAGCCGGGCGCGGCGGTCGGTCGTCCGCGGCTCGGAGAACAGCTCCGGGTGGCTGACGAGAACGGGCACTCTCAGCGATTCCTCGTATCCGTACATCCCGTCCCCGGGCTCCCGGTCCTCGAGGAGCCGCTCGCCGTGGCTACCGGCCACGACGACGACGGTCCGGGAACCGAGGCCCTTGGCCTCCAGGAGGGTCGTCATTTCACCGATGAAATGGTCGACCTGGGCTATGGAGCCGCCGTAGGGGTCGTTCTTGTGTCCGGAAGCGAATTCCGCGAGGAGACGGTGGGGGGGGCGCGGGTCGCTGAAGTGGACCCAGGCGAAAAACTTCCTTCCCGAGGCCCGCTCCAGCCAGGCTCGGAAACGGGAGGAGACCTTGTCGGCCCCGATCGAGGTGTTCAGAGAATTGAGCGCCTGGCCGTAGTCGAGGGAATCGTCGAAGCGGTCGAAGCCCTGATCGAGCCCGAACCGGGAATGCAGCCTGTAGGACGACACGAGGGCGAACGTCTCGTATCCCGCGCCCCTCATCACCTCGGCCCAGGTCGGCTCGGAGGAGGGAAGAGCCGGACCGCCGTCTCGCCTGACGCCGTGGGCGGGCGGCTCACGTCCGGTGAGGAGTGAAGCGTGAGAGGGCAGGGTTTGAGGCGCCGGCGCGTAAACGCGGGTAAACAACGCCCCTCGAGACGCCAGCCGGTCGCAATGGGGCGTGAGCGACGCGGCCCGGCCCGCGGCGCCCAGTCGGTCGGCGCGCAGCGAGTCGACCGTGATGAGCAGGAGGTTTGAGTTCTCCGCTTTTTTCAGGCGGGGCGTGTCCGGCTCCCGGCGGCATCCGGGGAAGAGGGCCACGGCTGCGGTCAAAACAGCCGCCGAAAAGATCATCCGGGATCGTCGGGACATGGAACCGTGACCTCCTCGCTCAAAATATCCGGTTCACCAGGAACTTGTCAACAACGGCGATTCTCAATCGCAATCTCTTAAAATCCAATAAAGAACCCAAGCCATTCTCTCTGATGGATTAAATCAAAATATTGGACCGGCGCCCAATAAATTGGATTTTCCGGCCCAAAATGGAATAAATTTTATGTTTTCTCTAGGATTTATTTTGGCATGCTTATTGCAAAGAATTGTAT
>VGJG01000064.1 GCA_016867615.1 Candidatus Aminicenantota bacterium
TCCATCTCTCGCTCCAGGACATACGGAGGGCTTCGTGAACGCGGCCGGCGGCAGCGCTCGGGGCTGGAGGGGAACGGCCCGGCGGGCCGCGGCCCTGGCGGTCGTTCTCCTCCTGTCCGTCGTCATCGGCCTGGTGCTGCTCAAACGCGCCGGCCGGAGGGAGGGGAGCGTTTCCCCCGACCCGCCCGTTTCCCAGAAGGTGGACGAAAAAGTGCGGATCCGCCACGTCGAATTCCGCGGCGGGAGGGAAAGGGTTGAATTCACGGCCGACAGAACATACGTCGACACGGACGGCATGTATCACCTCGTGGGGAACGTCCGGATCGTCGTTCATGGGCGCAAGGACCGCCACAGCGTCGTGATCACCGGACGGGAGATCGTCCATGACGCCGAGCGATGGAGATACGCGTTCGCCGGACCGGTCGCCCTCGAATTCCGGGGCATGACCTTCCGCACGAGCGACCTGTCCTATGACCGCCGGGATGAGACGTTCCGCACCGAAAAAAGCGTTGACGTCCGCTCTCCCCGGCTCCAGGGCGGCGGCGCGGGCTTCTCCTACGACCTGAGGACTTCTAAGCTCAGCCTGGACGGCGACCTGTCTTTCGATTACCTTCAGGACCGGGGCGGCGCGCCGCTGTCCGTTCGCGGCCGGTCGCTGGTCTTTCATCAGGACGCGAGACGGGGCGCGATCGAGGGCCCGGTGACCCTGCAGCGCGGCCGGAGCCGGGGATCCTGCCTGCGCCTGGATTTTGAGATGTTCGCCGGCACGGACCTGCTGAGCGTCGTCTATCTCCGGGGAGAGGCGAGCATGGTCCTGCGGGGGGAGTCGCTGTTCCCCTCGGCCGGCGACGCCGGACTGAAGACGCTGGCCGGCCTGGGAGCCGACCATGATGTCCAGGCCGAAGAGATCAAGCTCCGCGCCTTCCTGGACAGCGCCGCGCTTCATGCCTTCGAGTGCTCGGGGGGTTCTTCCCTTCAGTTTTTCTCCCCGTCCGGGGAGCGGACGGTTTTCCGGGGGGAGAGGATCGATCTCATCCTGGACCGCTGGGGAGACTTGAGGGAATTCCGCGCGTTCACCGGCGTCCGGATGGAGCAGAGGGAAGCGGGCTCCGGAGGCGCCCGGAGCGTGGAGGGCGAATCCCTGCTCCTGACCGGCGGCTCCGACTGGATGCTGGTCAGGCCCGGGAGGGGAGGAAAGGCGCGGGCCGTGCTGGACACGACCGAGATCCTGGCCGAAGAGCTCGATTTCGGGCTGGAGAGGAGGGATATGGAGGCCAGGGGAGCCAAGGCCGTTTTCGGAGGCGGGGAGCGGACGCAGGCCGTGGGCTTTTTCTCCCCGGAGATTCCGTCGTTCGTCACCGCTCGGGAGATGAGATATTTCAGCCGGGAGAGACGTTTCCTCTTCAAGGGCAGCGTCCGGCTGTGGCAGGAGGACAAGACGCTGACGGCCGCGGAATTCGAGTTTCAGGAGGATACGGGCCGGGCGTCCGGCCGGGGAGGAGTGCGGGCTTTCTTCCTCCACCAGCCCCGAGGCCGGGACGGCCGGGAGCGCGTGGACATCTCGGCCCGGAGCATGGAATCCTCCCCCGAGGAGAACCGCATGGTTTTTGAATCCGAAGCCCGGCTTGTCCTGGAGAGGGCCGAAGTCAAGGCCCGGAGCATCTCCGTCCGGCTGGGAGAGGAAAGCCGCGGCCTGGAGGGGATCACGGCCAGCGACGAAGTGGTGATCGTCCAGGGCCTCCGGGAGGGGCGCGGGCGGCAGGCCGTTTACGACGAGGAGAGGGATGAAGTCGTTCTGACCGGCAAGCCCGTTCTGACCGAGCCGGGGCGGGGCCGGGTCGAGGGGGACAAATTGACTTTTCATCTGGGCGATGGTACGATCACCGTTGAAAACACGGGACGCGAACGGTCCGTCACCATCATTAAGTCTTGAGCGATGACTCCTCACCTCGAAGCCCGCGATCTTGTCAAAAGCTACGGCGGCCGCAGGGTCGTGGACCGGATCTCGGTCTCCGTCGCCGGCGGGGAAGTCGTCGGACTCCTGGGCCCCAACGGCGCGGGAAAGACGACGACCTTCTCGATCATCCTCGGCCTCGTCGCCGGCGACTCCGGACGGATTCTTCTGGACGGGCGGGACATCACCTCCCTGCCGATGTATCTCCGGGCCCAGCAGGGCCTGTGCCTTCTGCCGCAGGAGCCCTCCTGCTTCCGCCGGCTGAGCGTCGAGGACAATCTCCTGGCGGTGCTGGAGATGCGACCGACCCCGGCGGAGGGCGGGCCGTCCGTCGACCTCCTGTTGAGGGAGCTGGGCCTGGAACGCCTGGCCAAGGCCAGGGCCTACACTCTGTCCGGCGGGGAGAGGAGGCGGCTGGAGATCGCCCGGGCTTTGGTCACCCGGCCCCGGTTCATGCTTCTCGATGAGCCCTTCACGGGCATCGACCCCCTGGCCATCCAGGACCTGCAGCGCATCGTCCGCTCCCTGAGGTCCCGGGGAATGGGTGTCCTGATCACCGACCACAACGTCAGGGACACGCTCCGCATCACCGACCGGGCCTACATCATTACCGGCGGAAAGATCCTCGCCTCCGGCTCTCCGGCCGACCTCGTCCTGTCCGACGTCGTGAAGAAGAGCTACCTGGGCGAGCATTTCACCCTGAGTTGAGACCCGCATGCTCAAGCAACGGCTGGACCAGCGTCAGATCCAAAAGCTGATCCTGGCCCCCGCCCTGCAGCAGGCCATCAAGCTCCTGCCGCTGACCAACCTGGAGGTCGTGGAAGTCATCAACGAGGAGCTGGCCGAGAACCCGATGCTCGAGCTCGAGGAGGAGAACGACGACGGGACGTCCGTGTCGGCCGTCTCCGGAGAGGGGGACGCCGGCGAGGACGGAGCCGGGAATGCGGAGGGCTTCCCCGGGGAGGGGGATGTCCCGGCCGAGCTTGGGGGCGACGCGGAGAGAGACGAGTTCGAGGCCTATTTCGAACAATTTTTCGACGACGGCTTCCGGTCCTATTCCCCCGAGCGCAAGGAAGCGCCCTCTCTGGAGAACACCCTGAGCCGCAGCCCTTCCCTGTGGGACCATCTGTCCTGGCAGGCCAACCTGACGTTTTTCGACCCCGAGGACAAGAAGGTTGCGGAGACCATCATCGGCAACATCAACGAGGACGGCTTCCTGACCCAAACCGAAGAGGAGACGGCCCATGCCGCGGGCGCGGACATCGAGCGCGTCCGCCGTGTCCGGACCCAGGTCAAGATGTTCGACCCGGTCGGGGCGGGCAGCCTCGACCTCAAGGAAGCGCTCCTGGCTCAGATGGACGACCTCGGCCTGACCGACTTGATCACCCGGGACATCGTCGCCAACCATCTGGGACTCCTGGAGAAGTCCGACTATGCCCTTCTGGCCAAGACGTTGGGCATCCCCCTCTCCGAGATCCGGGTGCACATCGAGGTCATCAAGCGCCTCGACCCCGCGCCGGGACGGAAGCATACCCAGGAACGGACGACCTATGTCGTCCCGGACATCATCGTCGACAAGGAGGGGGAGGAGTGGAAAGTGAGCCTGAGCAACGAGGGGCTGCCCCGCCTGCGGCTCAACGCCTACTACCGGCGGCTCCTGCGTCAGGCCTCGCGCTCCAACCAGGAGGCCTATCGTTTCCTGAAAGACAAGCTGAAGAAAGCGCTCTGGTTCCTGCGCAGCCTGGAGCAGCGCGACAGGACGATCAGCCGGGTGGCCCGGTACATCGTCGACAGGCAGAAGGAATTTTTCGAGAAGGGGTTGGATTTCATCAGGCCCCTGACTCTCATGGAGATCGCCCAGGAGATCGGGGTCCACGAATCGACCGTCGGCCGGGTGGTGGCCAACAAGCATCTCGTCTCGCCCGAGGGCGTTTTTCCCCTCAAGTATTTCTTCCACAAGTCGCTCTCCGGCGACATGGGCGAGGAGATCTCCTCGCTGATGGTCAAGGACCGGATCCGGAAGCTCGTGGAGAACGAGGACAGGCTCCGACCCCTGAGCGACATGGAGATCGAAGAGATCCTGGCCCGGCAGGGGCTGAAGATAGCCCGGAGGACCGTGGCCAAGTACCGGCAGCAGCTGAATCTCGCTCCGTCGCATATCCGCAGGAGGAAATCCATGATGGAGGAGTGCAACTCATGAACGTCCGTCTGACCGCCCGCCGCATGACGCTCTCGCCCGAAGTCAAGCGGCATTGCGACAAGCGTCTCCGGGGGCTGGAGAGGAGCCTGGAGGCCGGCGCGGAGCTCGACATCCTTCTCTCCCGGGAAAAGCACCGGCATGACGTCGAGATCCGGGCCGTGAGCCGCGGACTGAACATCGTGGTTCAGGAGGAGAACGCGGACGTCTTCATCGCCCTGAATCAGGCCTTCGACTCCCTGGAGAAAAAGCTCAAGAAGGAGAAGCAGAAGCTCCTGGAGCGCCGCCGCCGCGGAGGCCGGGAACGGGCGGTCGCCCCGCCGGCGGAAGAAGCCGCCGAGCCGGCGAAGCGGGTGATCCCCGCCCAGGAGTTTTCCCTGAAGCCCATGAGCGTCGAAGAGGCGATCCTCAACCTCGACATCAAGAAACGGGAGGTGTTCATGTTCCGCCGTCTTAAATCGGAAAAGTGGGCGGTTGTTTACCGGCGCCGGGACGGCCACACCGGACTGGTGGAGCCGGAGTAAGGGACGGCGCCGGGACCGGTCATGAAGCTCTCCACCCTGCTGGCGGAACCGTTGATGCTCCTCGATCTCGAATCCGGGGAGCGCGAGTCCGCCCTGCGGGAGATGGTGGCCGCCCTGAAGCGGGCCAAGAAGATCTCCAGAGAAAGAGACCTCTACGACAAAATACTGCAGAGAGAAAACCTGGGCAGCACGGCCGTGGGAGGAGGGGTGGCCATCCCGCACGGCAAGCACAAGGACGTCAAGAGCCCGGTCGTCCTCTTCGCCCTTTCCCGAAGGGGAGTGGAGTTCGGGGCGCCCGACGGAAAACCGGTCAGGGTGTTTTTCTTCGTCGTCTCCCATCCGGACAACCCGGGCCTCAACCTCCAGATCCTGGCGG
The DNA here is from genome assembly GCA_016867615.1 of Candidatus Aminicenantota bacterium. Classification (GTDB taxonomy): domain Bacteria; phylum Acidobacteriota; class Aminicenantia; order Aminicenantales; family JAFGAV01; genus JAFGAV01. The sequence continues at coordinate 5,052 of VGJG01000064.1, forward strand.
CCATCGCCCATCTCCTGAGGAAATCCCCGGGGCTGGCCGAAAGGCTGGTCGAAGCCGGAACGGCGCGCCGGGTCCTGGACATCATCCGCGAGGAGGAAGAAGGCCTGCATGAGGGCTGAGCGGCGGCTGGTTTCGGGGGGGCTGTTGCGCATTTTCAACCTGGGCGTTCTCATCGTCGGCGACAGCGGCGTCGGAAAGAGCGAGAGCGCCCTGGAGCTCATCGCCCGCGGACACGGTTTCGTGACCGACGACGCGGTTGAAGTCAGACGGACTCCCCGCGGACGTCTCCTGGGCTCGCCGCCCGAGCTGGGCCGGCATTACATGGAGGTCCGCGGCCTGGGAATCATCAACATCCGCGAGATCTTCGGGACCCGGGCCATCCGCCGGCAGTCCGCCATCGACCTGGTGATCGCCCTCCGTCACTGGGGCCGCCGGCGGCAGGAGGGAGACAGGCTGGGCTTAAAGACTCCCGAGGAGCGCCGCGTGCTGGGAGTCCGTCTGCCCCAGATCAGCCTGCCCGTCGCCCCGGGCCGGAATATCGCCACGTTGATCGAAGTGGCCTGCAAGGTCCATATCCTGCGCCGGAGAGGCTATGACGCCGGCCGGGAGATCGTCCTGCGGCTTCACCGGGTCCTGGCCGGGCGGGGGCGGGCGCCCGGAAGGAGCCGCGTCCGTGGCTGATCGGTTCCTGGTCATCACCGGCCTGGCCGGTTCCGGAAAAAGCGTCGCCAGCCGTTTCCTGGAGGACCTGGGATACTACTGCATCGACAACCTGCCGGCCAAGCTCATCCCCGTTCTCGTGGACCTGTGGCGGAGTCGGAAGGCCGAGATCCCCCGACTGGCCCTTGTGGTCGACATCCGGGAACGAGGTTTTCTCAAGGACTTTCCCGGAGTGTGGCGCCGCATAAGGAAGCGCATCAGCCCCAGGCTCGTTTTCCTGGACGCCTCGGACGACACCCTGGTCAGGCGGTTCAGCGAAAGCCGCCGGCCTCACCCCCTGGCGGGCCGCCGGTCCGTCCTGGAGGGCGTGAAGCTCGAGCGCCGGAGGCTGGCCAGGATCAGGAAGATGGCTGACGAGGTCATCGACACCACGGCCACCCCTCTCCCGGCGTTCAAGTCCCTGCTGGCCGCGCGCTTCCTGAAAGCGCCCCAGGCCGGACTGCAGGTCACGGTCGTCAGCTTCGGCTACAAGCACGGCCTGCCGCTCGACTCGGACCTGGTGCTCGACACGCGCTTTCTGCCCAACCCGTTTTACAACGAGAAGCTCAAGCGCCTGACGGGCCGGGACCGACGGGTGCGGGGGTTCGTCCTCGCCCCCGCCGCGGCCTCGGCTTTCCTGGCGGAACTCTTCCGCTTCCTGGATTTCGTGCTGCCCTTGTTCGTCGAGGAGGGCAAGACCCAGATCCGGATTTCCCTGGGCTGCACGGGGGGGCGGCACCGCTCGGTGGTGGTCGCCGAGGAGCTGGCCTCTTACCTCCGGACGCAGAAGTATGATATAAGCTTATACCATCGGGATATGCGGAAGTGACGCCGCGGCCGGAGACCTAAGGACATGATCGGAGGCATCATCGTTTCGCACGGCAAGCTCGGGGAAGAGCTGCTGAACGCCCTGACCATCATCTTGGGCGAGGCGCCCAACATCGAGGCCATCTCCCTGGGCTGGTACGACGACGTCGAGGAATCCAAGAAGAAGATCAGCAACAGCCTGAAGCGGGTGAACCAGAAAAACGGCGTGCTCATCTTCACCGACATGTTCGGCGGCACGCCCTCCAACCTGAGCTACAGCTTCCTCCGGGACGGCGAGGTGGAGATCATCACCGGGGTCAACCTGCCCATGCTCATCAAGTTCGTCTCCCTGCAGAGAAGCAACAGCTTGAAAGAAGTGGCCCGCAAGGTCGTGGAGCAGGGCAAGAGGAACATCCATCTGGCCAGCGCCCTGCTCAACGCCAAACGTTGAGGGAGCGGACGGGCGGGATATGGTTCGGAAAAAAATGGTCATCGGCAACAAGCTGGGGCTTCACGCCCGGGCCGCGGTCAAGTTCGTCAACCTGGCCAATCGCTACAACTCCCGGGTCCGGATCGTCAAGGACGGCTCCGAGATCGACGGCAAGAGCATTCTGGGCATCCTCACCCTGGCCGCCACCCGGGGTTCGTCCGTCACCCTCAAGGTCGCCGGCCGGGACGAGAGACAGGCGCTCGAAGCGCTGGCCAACCTGATCAGGAACAAATTCGAGGAAACGGAATAAGGCATGGAGACCATCCGGCTGAGGGGTGTTCCCGCGGCGCCGGGCATCGCCGTCGGCGAGGCGCAGGTCAGCGCCCGGCCGGCCTTTTCCTCCCGCCGGGAGACCATACCCGCCGGCCGGGTGCGGGCCGAGAAGGCCAGGCTCGCGCGGGCCATCAACCAGACCCGGCGGCAGCTGATCCGGCTGCGGTCCAAGGTCCGGAAGCAGTCCGGCGAAGAGCATGCCGTCATCTTCGACGCCCATCTTCTCATCCTTCGGGACAGGTCGCTCCTGGCCAGTCTGGACAAGATCATCTCCAAGGAGCGGGTCAAGGCCGAGTGGGCTCTCACCCAGGTCAACGCCGGCTACCGCCGCATCTTCGAGTCCCTGAACGACGAGTATTTCCGCCAGCGCCACTTGGACATCTCCGACGTCCTGGCCAGGGCCTACAAAAACCTCGGCCGGAAGAGGACGCCGCGGGACGCCTCGAAGAAACCGAGGATCCTCGTCTCCCACGACCTTCTCCCCTCCGAGGCGGCCGTACTCCTGGGCCGGGGGAACACCCTGGCCGTGGTCCTGGACGTGGGCGGAGCGACGTCCCACACCGCCATCCTGGCCCGGTC
>VGJG01000065.1 GCA_016867615.1 Candidatus Aminicenantota bacterium
TTGACCGTGACTTCTTTGAGGGCCAGAGCGCGGACGATGAGCGTCGCCGACTGGCTGCCCGTGTTCCCGCCGGTGTCGGCCAGCATGGGCATGAAGGTCGCCAGGATGGCGAACTGAATGAGAAGCCCCTCGAAACTCTGGACGATGAAGCCCGAGACGAACCCCAGGAGCGCCAGGGCCAGGATCCACAGGCTCCTGTTCCGGAAATGGCGCCAGGCCGAGGTCCTGAGGTAGACGAAAGCCTCGTGGCGGCCGGCGATGGCCATGAGCTTTTCGATGTCCTCGGTCTGCTCCTGGGTGATGATGTCCAGGGCGTCGTCGTAGGTGATGATGCCCACCAGCGTCTTCTGGTTGTCGACGACGGGCAGGGCGATGATGTCGTATTTCTGGATCTTGCGGGCCGCTTCCTCCTGGTCGTCGGTCGCCCGGGCGAAAACGATGTCCGTCTGCATGATGTCCCGGACGCGGGCCTCCGGCCGGGCGAGGATGAGGTCCTTGAGGGAGACGGTGCCGAGCAGCTCCCGCCGCTCGCCGATCACGTAGGCCGAGTAGATCGTCTCCTTGTCCGGGGCTTCGAGGCGCAGCTTGGCGATGGCTTCCGCGGCGGTGAGCTCGGGGACGAGGACGGCGTACTCCGAGGTCATGACCGAGCCCGCCGTGCCCTCGGCGTAGGACGCCAGCCTCCGGATGTCTTCCCGCTCCGCCTGGGCCAGGGCCGGCAGGATCATCTCCTGCTTCTCCTCGGGCATGGCCTTGAACAGGTCGACCCGGTCGTCCGAGGACATCTCGGCCAGCAGCCGGGCCAGGTCGTCCCGTTTCATGACCTCGGTCATTTCGACCTGGATGTCGTTTTCTATCTGGCTGAAGATCTCGGCCTGCCGTTCGAGGGGCGCCTGGCGCAGCACTTCCCAGGCTTCGTCCGGGGTGAGGGCCGAGATGAAGTCGGCGATGACGCTCGGGTGGCCGGATTCGCTGAACAGGCGCAGCTCTTCCGTCTTTCCCGCGGCGATGGCCTCGCGCAATTCGGGGACAAGGAGGGACAGCTTCACGACGCACCTCTCTTCGGCCGCGGGGCGGACGGCGGGGAACCGGAGAACGATGCGGTCTCGGAACGATAGGGGTCCCGCCGCGGGCCGCCGCTATCGGTGCCGCAGCCTCAACAATCTGCCCGGATATCTATTTGATCCGCCGACGAGGCGATGATGATCGGTCGCCCGGACAGGAATGTTTTATACCTCCATCCGCGGGGTCAGTCAAGGGAAAAAGGGACGGCGGAGCGCCATCGCCGGAGGAGAGAGCGACGGCAGGCCTAGAGGCGGAGGAGGAAGCGGCCCAGGAACGCGCTCAAAAAGGAAACCGACCCGCCCAGGACCGCGCCCCAGGCCAGGTCGACGACCGTGACGACGAGAGGCCAGTCCTTGAGCGTGGCCAGGTTGGTCAGGTCGTAGGTGGCATAGCAGATCAAGCCGAAAAGCGCGCCGAGAAGCAGCGCCCTCAGAGGCGCGCCCTGGGCCAGGGCCGGCCGGACGGCGAAGACGATGAGGCCGACGATGAAGAGAAGATAGAACAGCGCGGCCGCCGCCCAATTCACCCGTGGGCTGAGCAGCGCGCCCAGATGGCGGCGGTAGAACCCCCGGGCCACGAGCCCCAGCCAGACCATGTCGATCAGGAAGAACAGGGCCAGGGTGATGAGGTACAAGAACACGGTTTGTTTCGCAGTCATCGTTCCCTCCTGAACAAGACTATATCACATCCGGCCGGCCGACGGCTTGAGACCCGGGACGCGCCGCCGATATAATGGATCCCCATGAGCCTGGATTTCCTTCTCGGGGTCCGCTCCTTCCGCGACCTTATGGAGTCCCTGGGTCGCCGGGAGCGGAACGTGTCCCTGGCCGGGATGGCCGAGCCCGCCCGGCCTTACGTCCTCGCCTGCCTTACCGCGGCGCTCCCCGGCCGCCTGGTCTGCGTCCTGCCGGGGTATGCGCCTCATGAGGAAGTAGCCGCCGGCTGCAGATATTTTCTGTCCCATCTGTCCCCGGGCAAAAGGGTTTCGGTTCTGCCCGGCCCGGGCATCGACCCCGGACAGGAGCTGCCGATCCCCCTGGAGAAGACGGCGGGGCGCATGAAGTTCTTCTTCGAGCTCTCCCGGAGGCCCGCGGACCTCATCCTGACCGACCTGCGGGGGCTGTTGAAGCCCTTTCCCGCGCCGGAGGTGCTGCCCGGTCTATTTCTGGAGGTCGAAAGGGGAGCCCGGGTCGACCGTGAGGATGTGCTCCGGACCCTGGGCGAATTCGGTTATGTCCGGGAAGAACTCATCGCCTCCCACGGAGAGCTCGCCTGGCGGGGCGGCATCGTGGATGTTTTTTCTCCCTGGGAGGAGTTTCCCTTCCGCCTGGAATTCTCCGGCGGGAAGGTCGCCTCCCTCAGGACGTTCGACCCGTCCTCCCAGGCGTCGCTCCGCCGGCCGGAGGCGGTGACGATCCCCTCTCTCCGTGAGTTTCCGGGCCGCCGGGAATTTTTCGAGGAGTGGGCCCGCGAGGCCGCCCGACGGGCGGGGTCGGGACCCGCGGCCGGGGACGCGCGGCGGAAGGCCGAGCGGCTCCTGTCCGGCGACGTGTTCCCCGATTTCGCCTTCCTCAGCCTGCTTCTCGGCGGGCATTTCGTCCCCTTCGACCGCTACCTGAAGGACGCGTTCTTCCTTGTCCTGAACATCGAGGAGGTGGAGAAGGAATGGAAGGAATCGTGGGAGGAGCTCGAGGAACGGGCCATTGAGCTTGCGGGGTCGGGGAAATTCACCCTGCCCCCCGAGGAGATCTTCCCCCCGGACGCCCGGCGCCGCATCCTGGATACGGCCGCCCTGGGCCGGGAGCTGACTCCTCCCGCGGGGGATCGGGTTCACAAACTGAACCTGCAGTCCGTGCCCCGTTTCGTCAACAACATCCCGTTCTTCCTCCAGTACATCAAGAAACTCCAGTCGCGCAGGGACCGGTGCTGTCTGTTTCTATCCGGGGAGCCGGTGCGGAAGAGGATCGGCCTCCTCCTCGGCCAGGAGGGGATCGACGCCCGGGAGGCCTCCGGACCGCGTGACAGCCCGCGCCGGGGAGAGGTCCTCCTCCTTCTCGGGGACCTGGCCGCCGGTTTCGGCTTCCCGGAGGGGAAGATCTTTTTTTTCTCCGAGAAGGACGTCCTGACCGCCGAGCGGGTCGTTTCGAGCCGCATCGTCGCCCGTCCCTTTCAGTCCCACTTCCAGGACCTGCGCGCCGGCGACCATATCGTTCACGCCGACTACGGCATCGGGCTTTTCCAGGGGCTGTTCAAGATCGAGGTCGAGGGCAAGCCGAGGGAGTTCATCGACCTCCGCTACCGGGACGGGGACAAGCTCTACGTTCCCGTCGAGGACCTGAGCCTCGTCCAGAAATACGCCGCCGCGGGGGAGACGACGCCCGCGCTCGACAAGCTCGGTACGGGAACATGGGAGAGGACGAAGCAGCGGGCCAAGCGCGCCGTGGAGACCCTGGCCCGGGAGCTGCTCGAGCTCTATGCCCGGCGGAAATCCGCGCCGGGGTTCGGGTTCTCCCCCGCGGGCCGCTGGCAGTCGGATTTCGAGAAGATGTTCCCCTTCGAGGAGACCGAGGACCAGCGGCGGTCCATCCGGGAGATCTACGCCGACATGGAAGCGCCGACGCCCATGGACCGGCTGCTGTGCGGCGACGTGGGCTACGGCAAGACCGAAGTGGCCATGCGGGCCGTCTTCAAGGCCGTCATGGACGGCAAGCAGGCCGCCGTCCTGTGCCCCACGACCGTCCTGGCCAGCCAGCATCTGAACACCTTCCGGAGCCGCCTGGCCCTTTTTCCCGTCCGGGTCGAAGCCCTGACGCGCCTTCAATCGCCTCCCGAGCAAAAGCGGATCCGGGAGGAGACCGCCAAGGGCGGGGTGGACGTCCTCATCGGCACGCACCGCCTGCTGTCCGGGGATGTGGCCTTCCGCGACCTGGGTCTGCTCATCGTCGACGAGGAACAGCGCTTCGGGGTCTCCCACAAGGAGAAGATCAAGCAGCTCAAGACGGACATCGATGTCCTGACCCTGACCGCCACCCCCATCCCCAGGACGCTCAATCTGTCCCTGACGGGGGTCCGGGACATCAGCCTCATCGAGACGCCGCCCCGGGACCGCCTGGCGGTGAGCACCGTGGTCACGACCTTCAACCCCAAGCTGGTCGCCGCGGCGGTCCGCCAGGAGCTGCGGCGCGGCGGCCAGGCGTACTACATCCACAACCGGGTCGAGGACATCGGCCAGGTCGCGGCGAACCTGGAGCGCCTCGTGCCCGAGGCGCGGGTGAGCGTCGTCCACGGGCAGATGGCCCCCCGGGTTCTGGAGAAGCGGATGCTGGATTTCACGGGTCAGAGGACCAACGTCCTCGTCTCGACGACGATCATCGAGAACGGGATCGACATCCCCCAGGTCAACACCCTGATCGTCGACCGGGCCGACCTGTACGGCCTGGCCCAGCTCTACCAGCTCCGGGGGCGGGTGGGCCGCTCCTCCCGGCAGGCGACCGCCTACTTTCTCGTTCCGCCCTTCACCGAGCTGTCGCCCCCGGCCCGCAAGAGGCTGCGCGCGCTCCAGGAGTTCAGCGAGCTCGGGTCGGGGTTCCGACTGGCGGCCAAGGACCTGGAGATCCGGGGCGCCGGGAACCTTCTGGGGTTCGAACAGCACGGCGCGCTCACCGCCCTGGGCTATGACTATTTCCTGCACCTCCTCGCCCAGGCCGTCAAGGAGCTCCAGGGCGAGAAGGTCGAGGAATTCAAGCCCGAGATCAACCTCAAGGCCGATATCCGCATCCCGGAGGACTACCTGCCCCAGGTCAACCTCCGCCTCCACCTGTACAAAAAGATCTCCTCGGCGGAGTCGCTCGAGGACATCGGCCGGATCGAGGCCGAGATGGCCGACCGGTTCGGTCCGCTGCCGGACGGCGCCCGGAACCTCCTGGCTTACGGCGCGATCAAGCGCCTCGTCCAGGGGCTCAAGGTCGTCGGCCTCGACCGGTCCGGGAGCAGGCTGACCCTGAGGTTCCATCCCTCGACTCCGCTCGATCCTTCCCGGCTTCCTCCCCTGCTGAAGAGGCATTCGGGCCGCGTAACCGCCGAGGGTGTTATGATCGTCTCCCTGTCTTCCATGGAAGACGGAAAAGCCCTGGATGAAACGCTCCTCATCTTGAAGGAGTTGGATAATCGTGCTAATATCGTCTCCTCCTGAGGACGGAAGATATTTCATGTCGTTAAAGAAAAGAGGGCGGATTTATGCGGCCGGCGCGGTTTTGGTCCTCCTGGCCTGTGGAGCCTGCCGCCGCGGGCCGGAATCCGGCGGGGGGGCGCCCGTGTCCGGAGAGGAGACCGGAAAAGTCGACGCCGTGGTCCTCCAGGTCGGTGATGGCCTGTATCACCGATCCGATTTCGAGAGCTATGTCCGCCGGACCCTGGGCGGCCAGGAGGAGGCGCCGTCCGCCCTGGTGTTGAGCCGGATGTACGACCGTTTTGTAGAGGACAAGCTCCTTCTGGAAAGCGCCCGGAGGAAACAGGTCGGACTCAGCCAGGAAGAGATGAAGGACTATCTGCTCAAGGTCAAGAGCCGCGGCGACCCGGACAAGGACCGGGACTTGAGCGAGACCGAGCTCAAGGGGTTCCGGGACAAGCTCCTGGTCGACAAGTACACCTACCTCTTCATCAAGGACATCGCCGTCGACGATGAGGAAGTCCGGGCCTACTACGAGGAGAACAAGGGGGATTTTCTCCTTCCCGAGCGGTTCGAGGTCAGCCAGATCCTGACCGACTCCGAGGAGGCCGCGATCGGGATCCTGAACCGGGTCCGGGATAAGTCGTTCGAGGATTTCGCCCGGGTCGCCCGGGAGGTCTCGACCGGGGTCGAAGCGGGCCGGGGGGGGAGGATGGGGATCTTCAGCCGGGGGCAGCTTCCCTACGAGATCGAGCGCGTCGTCCTCTCCCTGGAGGAGGGGCAGATCAGCCGGGTGGTCGAGTCCTCCTACGGGTTCCACATCTTTCTCCTCAGCCGGCGCATCGAGCCGGAGCTCGTCTCGCTGGACAAGGCTTCGCCCGGCATCCGGATGAAGCTCCTGGACCGGAAGATCAGCCGGTCCCTGGAGACGCACCTCGAAGAGCTGAAGACGACCCTGGAGTGGAAATCTTTGGAGCACAACCTGCCTTTCGCCTACCAAAGGATTGAACCATGAACGCATCCCTCTTGCGGGCGGCCGCCGTATTCGTTTTCCTGAGCCTGTCTCTCCTCCAGGGGCAGGAGGTCATCGACGAGGTCGTGGCCGTGGTCAACGGCGAGATCATCACCCGATCCGAGGTCCTGGCCCGGTACGAGATGATGGTCCAAGCCCTCCGGGCCCAGCTGAGCGGGGAGGCTTTCGAGACCCAGCTCGAGTTCCTGAAGAAGAATCTCCTGGACCGGATGATCACCGACCTCCTCCTGCTGCAGAAAGCCAGGCAGCTGCGGATCGACGTCCGCGAGCAGCTCCGGCTGACCGTGGACAACATCAAGAGCCAGAGCGGCCTGGAGAGCGACGAGGACCTGCGGGCCGCCCTGCGGCGGGAGGGGCTCGACTACAACATCTGGCTCCGTCAGCTCGAGGAGGACCTCCTGCGCCAGGGGGTGCTGTTCAATGAAGTGGACCGCAGGATCGCCATTGACGACGCGGACGTATTCAACGAATACAAAACCCGCCCCGAGGATTTCACCGAGCCCGAGGAGGTCCGGCTGAGCGGGATCTTTCTTTCCGCGGACGAAACCCCCGCCGGGGAGGCGGAAGCCAGGAGGGAGGAGATTTCCTCCAAACTGGCCGGGGGCGAGGATTTCGCCGCCCTGGCCGAAGCCTATTCCGACGGACCGGCCCGCGAACAGCGTGGCGACCTGGGGACGTTCAAGAGGGGCGAGCTCGACACCGCCCTGGAGCAGGCCGTCCAGCCCCTGGCGACGGGGCAGGTTTCCGGCTGGCTGCAAACCAGGAACGGATGGTACCTCCTGCGCCTGGAAGGCAGGAAGGAACGAAAGCTCAAGCCGTTCGAGGACGTCAAGAAAGAGATCGAAGAAAAGATCTACGCCCGCAAGAGGGCCGCGGCCATCGACGAGTACCTCGGGGCGGAAAAGGCCAAGAACTCGATCTCGATCCTCAGGCCGGACATCCTGGATTACTGAGCATCCCCCTGTCCCTCTGTGTCGGGTCCGGCTTTTTCCGGCTCCGGCTCGACGAAATCGATTTTCTTGGAACAGGCGTATGTCCCCATGAGGATATGGTCCGAACCCCGGCTCTGGGCGAAGAGCTTGATGACCACCGGCTTCCACATGGGGTTGTTCTCGAAGGACGCCAGGGTCTTGCCCTCGACCCCGAAGTTGCTGGCCATGTCGATGACGGGGCTCATCTCCCCGGGCGGGACGGGGGTTCCGCGGATGCCGGCCAGGAAACAGTCGCCCAGGTTTTCCTGGTCGTCCTTGAATTTGAAGATGGCGTTGAAATTGACGTAAGTCAGGGGTTTGTCCGAGATGTTCTTGACCCGGAAGGATATGGACGGAACGAGGACGAGCTTCTGAGGCCAGGAGCGGTATTCTTTCGACACCCATTTTGTCTCGACGTCTCGGATTTCCAGGCTGGCCTTGATCTGCGCCTCCGTGGGGGCGGGCGTGCAGGAAGGGAAGAACAGCAGGCCGCTCCAGACGGCCAGCAGGACGACGCACGGGACGGCGCGGTTTCTTGATGTCATGGGGACCTCCCTCTTCATGTCGGCTTTCCCGTTTCCCGGGACG
>VGJG01000066.1 GCA_016867615.1 Candidatus Aminicenantota bacterium
ACGGTCAGGGATATCAGCCCGAGTCGGAAAGAGATCGCCGTCGAGATCCCCGCCGAGGAGACATCGCGGGAGTACGATCTTGCCGTTGAGAGGTTCGCCCCCCGGGTCAAAATGCCCGGCTTCAGGCAGGGGCGCGTGCCGCGAGACATCGTCCGCAAGAGGTTCGCCGAGGAGATCGAGCGGGATGTGATCGACGCCCTCGCTCCCGAAGCCCTTCGGGCCTGTTTCCGGAAGCACGCTCTGGAGCCCGTGGGCGTGCCCGTTCTCAAGGACATCGACTTCGGTCCGGGTCGTCCGATGCGATTTCTGGCGGAAATCGATATCTGGCCTGAAATCGAGCTGTCCGGCTACAAGGGGATGAAGATATCCAAAAAAACCGTGGAGGTCGGCGAGGAGGAGGTCGATCGCTACCTGGAACAGCTCCGGCAGCGCGCCGTTGAGTACGCTCCCGTGCAGGGGAGGGGAGTGGCCGAGGGGGATTATGTGGTCGTGGAGACCCAGGAAATGGACCTCAAGGCCAGGAAGAAACTCCCCGTGGAAAAATCCGTGCTTTTGGCCGGCCCCTCGGAGGACAATCTCTTGAGCGATAAGATCCTCGGATTGTCCGAGGGGGAAGAGAGACACGTTGAAATCACCTATCCGCCCGAACATGCCGATAAGCGGACGGCCGGAAAGACCGTTTCCCTCCGGGTCAAGGTCCTCTCCCTCAAGGAAAAGATCGTCCCCGCCCTGGACGACGACTTGGCCAAGACCCTGGGCGATTTTAATGATCTGGACGCCTTGAAACGGAGGGTCAGGGACGACCTGCTCCGTGCGAAGGAAAAGGCCGCCCGGAGCGATGCGGCGGGCGAAATCCTCGAGGCGCTGTCGGAGCGGGTCCCCGACGACCTCCCCCGGACGCTGGTCGAACAGGAAATGCAGGACCTGGTGAGGGATTTTCTGCGGTCTCCCGGCTCCCAAGGCTTGCCTCCGGGCGGGGGAGAGGCCTTGGAGGAGATCAAGAAACGTTTGCGGGTTCAGGCGGAACGCCGGATCAAGAACCATCTGATCTTGAAGACCGTGTCCGAGCGTGAATCCCTTTCGGTCGATGAGCAGGAAATCGACGCGGAAATAGGCCGTCTGGCCCGGTCCAACCGGGTGCCCGAGGACGTGCTCCGTCGCAAGCTCGAGGACGAGGGCGGGATGGACGGACTGCGGGAGAACCTCCTCTTCCGCAAAGCGGTTGACTTTTTGATCGATCGGGCTATAATGTAATGTCACAGACCAATCCCATGGCTCTCATCCCCTTTGTCGTTGAGCAGGACGGCCGCGGTGAGCGGGCGTATGACATTTATTCCCGTCTGCTTAAGGACAACATCATCTTCATCGGAGCGGAGATCACCGACGACCTGGCCAACGCGGTCATCGCCCAGCTGCTGTACCTCGAGGCGGAACGCCCGGATACGGACATCGCCCTGTACATCAATTCGCCGGGGGGGAGCGTGACAGCCGGGCTGGCGATCTACGACACCATGCAATTCATCGCCTCCGAGATATCCACGATCTGCGTCGGCCAGGCGGCCAGCATGGCCGCCGTGCTCTTGGCTGCCGGGACCGCGGGCAAGCGTTTTTCCCTGCCCAACAGCCGCGTCGTTCTCCACCAGCCCTTCGGCGGCTACCAGGGGCAGGCGGCGGACGTGGCCATCCAAGCCAAGGAAATTCTGCGCATCCGGGAGAGCCTGTACACCATCCTGCAGAAGCACACCCTTCAGTCCCGGGAGAGGATCGAGGCCGACATCGACCGCGATTTCATCATGACGCCCGAGCAGGCCAGGGAATACGGTCTCGTGGACAAAATCATCAGCCGCCGGGCTCAAGCGGAGAGCTGAATCCCCGGCCTGCGATCCTCAGCGCGGCCCGGCGGGAACGGAGAAACATGGACGAAAGGACTCAGCACAAGACGGACGTCCTGATCAAGTGCAATTTCTGCGGACGCAACCAGTCCCAGGTGCGCAAGCTCATCGCCGGTCCCGGCGGCGTGTTCATCTGCGACAACTGCGTCGAAGTGGCCCATTCCATCATCGTCTCCGACAGGAAAAAAGATGAGGAAAAAAAGCAGAGATTCCATTTTCCCGCGCCGACCGAGATCAAGGCGGCCCTGGATGAATACATCATCGGCCAGGAGAGGGCAAAGAAGAAGATCTCCGTGGCCGTTTACAACCACTACAAGCGGATCAACATGGCCAAGGATCCCGGCGGGGTGGAGATCGCCAAGAGCAACATCCTGCTCATCGGCCCCACGGGCACGGGCAAGACGCTCCTGGCCCAGACCCTGGCCCGCATCCTGTCGGTTCCCTTCGCCATAGCCGACGCGACGTCCCTCACGGAGGCCGGCTATGTGGGCGAGGACGTGGAGAACGTCGTCTTCAAGCTGTTCAAAGCCGCCCGGGGGAACATCGAAAAGGCGCAGAAGGGGATCGTCTACATCGACGAGGTCGACAAGATCAGCCGCAAGAGCGAGAACCCGTCCCTGACCCGGGACGTATCCGGAGAGGGCGTCCAGCAGGCCCTGCTGAAGATCATCGAGGGTACGGTGGCCAACATCCCTCCCCAGGGCGGACGAAAACACCCCTATCAGGAGTTCATCTCCGTGGACACGACCGACATCCTGTTCCTCTGCGGCGGGGCGTTCGTCGGCCTGGACAAGATCATCGCCCAGAGGGTGGGACGCACGGCGGTCGGGTTCAAGCCCGGGAAAGGACAGTCCCCCCGGGGAAGCCTCGAGGACCTGTACGGCGAGCTGATCCCCCAGGACCTCATCAGGTACGGGCTCATTCCCGAGTTCATCGGCCGCTTTCCCGTGGTCGGCTCATTTTCCGAGCTGGGCGCGGACGACCTGGTGGACATCCTGACCAAGCCCAAGAACGCTCTGGTCAAGCAGTACCAGAAGCTGTTCGAGATGGAGGGCGTGGGACTGGAATTCACCGACGAGGCCCTGCAGGCCATCGCCCTCAAATCCCTGGAGCGCAAGATGGGCGCCCGGGGCCTCAGGTCGATCATCGAAGACATGATGCTGGACATCATGTACCATCTGCCCTCCTCCAAGAAGGCGGCCAAGATCAAGGTCACCAAGAAGATGGTCGACGACAGCGAGCCGAGCTTCGAAAAGCTCAAGGCCGCTTCCGGAGCCTGAAGATGAGCGAGACGAACGGGCCCTCGGAAATCATCCACAACGTGCCCCTGATCCCGCTCCGGGACCTGGTCATTTTTCCTTCCACTCTCGTGCCGTTCATCATCGGCCGGGCTTCTTCCATCCAGGCCCTGGAGAAGGCCGAGGAGACGGACAAGCTCATTTTCCTCGCCGCCCAGATCGACCCGGCCAAGGACAATCCCGCCGCCGGGGACATCCACGCCCTGGGGGTCGTGGCCAAGGTCATCCGGACCGTGGCCATGGACGACAAGAACATCAAGGTCATCGTCGAGGGCAAGCGGCGGGCCCGGGTCGTGGAATATCTGAGCACGGCGCCCTACTTCCAGGTCCTGGCCAGGGAAGTGGGCGACGTCGACGACACCGGCGCCGAGACGCGTGAGGTCTTGAAGCGGGTCTTGGGTCTGTTCGAGGAATACCTCAAGCTCAGCCAGAACGTCAGCTTCCAGTCGATCATGCCCGCCCTCCGCGACCACACCCCCGACCGGATCGCGGACATCATCGCCTCCCATCTCTATCTCGGCCTGGAGGAAAAGCAGACCCTGCTCGAAACGACCAGCGCCGGCGACCGGATCCGGAGGCTGCATCAGCTCCTGGAGGTCGAGGTCGGGCGCCTGCAGGCCAAGGCCCGGACCGAGGGCTCCAAGTCCCAGAGACGGAAGTTCCCCCTGCGCGGAGAGGGGGGCGCGGCGGCCTTCCCCGGATCGCCCGCCCAGAAGAAGGAGGAGCAGGCCAACGAGGTCGAGGAGCTCAAACAGAAGGTGGCCCGGGCCAAGATGTCCAAGGACGCCGAGGAGAAGGCCCTCAAGGAGATCGAGCGCCTGGAGACCATGCCCCCCATGTCGGCCGAGGCCACGGTTTGCCGGAACTACCTGGACTGGCTCATCGCCCTTCCCTGGAACAAGAAATCCCGGGAAAAGAGGAACATCAAAGAGGCGGAACGGATCCTGAACGAGGACCACTACGGACTGGAAAAAGTCAAGGAGCGCATCCTCGAGTTTCTGTCCATCAGGCAGCTGGTGACGAACCCCAAGGGCGTGATCCTGGGCCTGATCGGCCCGCCGGGAGTGGGCAAGAGCTCCCTCGCCCGGAGCGTCGCCCGGGCGACGGGCCGCAAGTTCGTCCGTCTGTCGCTGGGCGGGGTGCGGGACGAGGCCGAGATCCGCGGCCACCGCCGGACATACATCGGCGCCTACCCCGGACGGATCATCCAGATGATCAAGCGGGCCGGAACGCGCAACCCCGTCTTTCTCCTGGACGAGGTGGACAAGATGAGCATGGATTTCCGGGGCGATCCGGCCTCGGCGCTGATGGAAGTCCTGGACCCCGAGCAGAACAACGCCTTTCTCGACCATTACATCGACACCGACTTCGACCTGTCCCAGGTGATGTTCATCGTCACGGCCAACATGCTGGAGCCCATTCCCCGGCCGCTCATCGACCGCATGGAGATCATCCGCCTGCCCGGATACACCGAGGAAGAAAAGTTCCAGATCGCCCGGCGCTTCCTGTGGCCCAAGCAGATGCAAGCCCACGGCCTGAAGGACACCAACCTCAAGATCTCGGAGACGGCCTTCCGGAAGCTCATCCAGGAGTACACCCGGGAGGCCGGCGTGCGAAGCCTGGAACGCGAGGTGACCTCGATCTGCCGCAAGGCGGTCAAGCGGGTCGTGTCCAAGGGACGGTCGCACAGCGAGCGCGTCACGGAGCGGAACCTGGAGGACTACCTGGGCATCCCCAAGTTCCGGAGAAAGCTCATCGAGAAGAAGGACGAGGTCGGCGTGGCCATCGGCATGGCCTGGACCGAGTTCGGGGGCGAGCTTTTGACCTTCGAGGCCACCAAGGTCCACGGCAAGGGCGGGTTCACCCTGACCGGCCAGCTGGGCGAGATCATGCAGGAGTCGGCCCGGGCGGCGTTCAGCTATGTCCGGGGGAAGATCTTCGAGCTGAACATCGCCAAGGACATCCACAAGAACTTCGACATCCACGTCCACGTCCCCGAGGGCGCGACACCCAAGGAGGGCCCCTCGGCCGGAATCACCATCGCCATCGCCATCCTGTCCCTGTTGAGCGATATCCCTGTCAGCAAGAAGATCGCCATGAGCGGAGAGATCACCCTCCGGGGCAAGGTCCTGCCCGTGGGGGGCATCAAGGAGAAGCTCCTGGCCGCCTTCCGGGAGGGCATCCGGGAGGCCATCCTGCCCCTGGACAACAAGCCCGACCTGAAGGACCTGCCCAAGGTCATAAGCCAGAAGATGAAGATCGATCTCGTGGAGCACATGGACGAAGTGTTCCGGATCGTGCTCACCAAAGACCTGCCGGCCAAGCTCGGCGGCCGGAAGAAAAAGCCCGGCCCGGCCTCGCCCTCCCGCCGGGGGCAGGGGATGGGCAAGGAGGAGGAGCCCTCGCTGACCCATTGAGGTCCCGGCGCGGTTCGACCGGGCCGGAATCGAGGAGACATTCCGAGCGTCCGCCGGCAGCCCCCGCGGCCGGAGGCGGACAATTTAATAAAGGAAGCGCATCATGCCAAAGAGCGAAGACACCCCCAAGAATCCCGTCGCGGATCAGGAGACCGAAGCCCCCGATACGGGGAGCGGCGCCGCCGGCCGGGGACGCCGGCCGAGGGAGTCCAGGGAAAACAGGGAATACAGCCTCCTCGAGCTCGAGGAGAAGGAGCTCGCCCCGCTCCTGCGCATCGCCGCTCAGGCGGGTGTCCCCGAGGAGGAACTCAAGGAGAAGGTCAGCAAGCACGATGTGATCTTCAAGGTCCTCGAGGCCCAGGCCAAGAAACAAGGGCTGCTGTTTTCCGAGGGGGTGCTGGAATGCCTGGAGGACGGGTTCGGTTTCCTGCGCGCTCCGGAGTTCAGCTACCTGCCCAGCCAGGACGACATCTACGTCTCGCCTTCCCAGATACGGAAATTCCAGCTCCGCACGGGGGACACGATCTCGGGCATCGTCCGGCCGCCGAAGAACGGGGAGAAATACTTCGCCCTGATCAAGATCGAGGCCATAAACTTCCTCCATCCGGACGACATCTTCGACAAGCGCCGGAACGTCCACTTCGAGCAGCTCACCCCCCTCTATCCCTTCGAGCGGATCAAGCTCCAGGACGGCAACGTCAAGAACATGAACGCCCGGGTCATGGACCTCCTGACGCCCATCGGCAAGGGCCAGCGCGGCCTGATCGTCTCTCCGCCCCGGGCGGGCAAGACCACCCTGCTCAAGACCATCGCCAAGTCCATCGAGAAGAACCATCCCGAGATCTTCCTCATCGTCCTCCTCGTGGCCGAGCGCCCCGAGGAGGTCACCGATTTTCAGCGCAGCGTCAACGGGGAGGTCGTGGCCTCGACCTTCGACGAGCCCCCGGTCCGCAACACCCAGGTGGCCAACATCGTCCTGGAGAAGGCCAAGAGGCTGGTCGAGCTCAAGAGGGATGTGGTTGTGCTCATGGATTCGATCACCCGCCTGGCCCGGGCCCACAACGCCATCATCCCCCCCTCGGGCAAGGTCCTCTCGGGCGGCATCGACGCCAACGCCCTGAACAAGCCCAAGAAATTCTTCGGCTCGGCGCGCAAGATCGAGGAGGGCGGCAGCCTGACCATCGTCGCCACGGCCCTGATCGACACCGGCAGCCGCATGGACGACGTCATCTTCGAGGAGTTCAAGGGCACGGGCAACATGGAGATCAACCTCGACCGGCGCCTGGTGGACAAACGCCTCTTCCCGGCCATCGACATCAACCGCTCCGCCACCCGCAAGGAGGAGCTGCTCATCGAGGAGATCGACCTCAACCGCATCTGGATTTTGCGCAAAGTCCTCAGCCAACTGAGCGAGGTCGAGGCCATGGAGCTCCTCGTGGAGAAGCTCAGCAAGACCAAGACCAACGAGGACTTCCTGGGCGCCATGAGCAAGGGGTTGTGAGGACGCGCGCTCGAAAGACCGGAGAGGACTATTTCCGGATGTCGAAGAGCGTCAGCCGGTAGAAGAGGTGTTTCCGGCCGCTCTGCGGAGAGCGGAGGGTCAGGGCTTCGAAGGGGACGCCTTCGGCCTTGAGCCGCGGCACGATCGTCTCAGAGAAAAAATAGACTCTCGAGGAAAATTCCGAACGGACCCGGGCATCGACGGCCAGATAATCGAGGAGATGGAGGCCGACGATATCCCGGCTTCGATCCTTCATCCCCGCCAGCGCTTCCCCCAGACCCAATCGCTCCTGAAGCTCGGGAAATTTCAATATGGAGCCGACGAGCTTGACGGAGACCTGAATGTCCACGGAGTCGACGGGGTTCAGAAAATGAGGAATGATGTTTCTTTTCCGGAAGTCGAGGAGGCGCCTGAAATGGATGTTCTGGGAATCCGCGTAGTTATCGGACAGGATGACGGAATAGGGAGGGATGCTCTCTAAGAGCACCCGGATCTTTCGGTCCTGCTCCAGGCGGTGCCGGTAGGAGGCGTCGTGAACGGGGTCGACCCGGGCATGGTGCAAGGCGCCGAGGAAGGCCAGCAGGGGGACGAGCGCCAG
>VGJG01000067.1 GCA_016867615.1 Candidatus Aminicenantota bacterium
AGCTGCGGATCGGCGTCTGGGCCGCCGAGCACGAGCTCTGGGAGGAAGCCGTCTTCCGCTGGAGCCGGGTCCTCGAGGCCGAGCCGAAGTCCGCCGTGGCCCGCAACAACCTGGCCGTGGCCTTCGAAAAACTGGGGCGGTTCGACGACGCGCTCCGGGAATACGAGGAAGCCCAGAAGCTCGCTCCGAACCACGCCCAGATCAAGGCCAACCTCCAGCGCTTCAAGCTCGCCATAAAGACGAGCGACGAAGCGCCCGCCAAAAAAGGAAAAACCGGAGACGAGAAAAATGAGATCCGCTAGCCGTGCGGCCCGGAAGCTCCCCGGACCTGTCCCCGTCAGGAAAGACGCTCAACCGCCAAGGGGGATGAGGCGTGCGGCGTGGCCCGCCGCGGTCCTTTTTCTGGCGGCCCTGTCGGCCTGCACCCTGGACTCGCCCTACGTCCGCGTCCGGGTCGAGATGCCCACGGTCCCGGCGGTCAAGGTCGACGACTATCGGGAGATCGTGGTCGCCGGGTTCCACGTGGCCGCGCCGGCCGAGGGCGTCGACCTCGACGCCGATCTCTCGGCCTTTTTCGAGGCGGAGCTCCGGGCCCGGACCGGGGCGCAGGTCGCCCGCCGCCGGATCGTTCCGGAGGACGCGGCCCGCCTCAAGGAGGAGGAATTCTGGAAGCGGGCCTCGGGTGAGTCCGGGAAGACGCTCTTCTTGAGCGGGACGGCCGTCCTCGAAGAGGAGTCCCGCAAGGCCCTCCTGGAAAAGGCCCGGCGGCACGACGAGGACCCTTTCTCCACGGACAAGGTTTGGGACGAGCGCAAGGTCTTCACCCTGAAGACCACGCTGATGCTCATCGACGGCCCGTCCGGCCGGCCGGTATTCGAGAAAGAGTACAAGGAAACGGCCACCTACGCCGACGTACGCCAGCCCGCTCCCTTCGCCCTGTTCGACGTCATGCAGCGGCTCAAGCTTAAGTTCTTCCGGGCGGCGTTCGGCGGGAACCGCATTCAGGAGCGCTATCTTCTCTACAGATAGCGGAGGACCCCCGATGAAAACCATTCTGCCTTTCTTCCTGACCGCCTCCCTGGCCCTGGGGGCCCTGGCCGAGCCCTTGGCCGGCCAGGTCATCTATTTTCCCTATTACGGCAAGAACCGCGTTCTGTATGAGAGCTTCCAGTGGCGGAGCTACAAGACCGAGCATTTCGAGATCTTCTTCTACGAGGACAACCCGGAGAGGCTGAAGACGCTGGCCGGCATGTGCGAGAGCGCCTATCTCCAAGTCAGCGGCAAACTCAAGCACAAATTGAGCAAGCGCGTGCCCCTCATCTATTACCTGACCTTCACCGACCTCGAGCAGTCGAACATCTTCCGGGTGTCCGAGGGCGTGCTGGGCGTCTCGGAGCCCGTCCTGTTCCGGACCGCCGTCCACGGCGACATGCCCCTTCAGGAACTCCAGGACCTCCTCGTCCACGAGCTGACCCATGTCTTCCAGTTCGACATGCTGTGGGGCAGCCAGGGCGGGGCGCTGACCGCGCTCAACATCCCCCCCCTGTGGACCTTCGAGGGATTGAGCGAGTTCGCCACGGGGAAGTGGTCCCCCTGGTCGCGGCTCATCGTCCGCGACGCGGTCCTCAACGACCGCCTGCCCGAGATCACGGAGACGGGCGACCTCGTCTCCCGCCACCCCCTGCCCCGCGACCCGGCCTACGATTTCGGGCACGCCATCTACGAGTTTCTCGCCGAGCGGTACGGCCCCCACGCCGTACGGGACCTGTGGTCCGTCCTGAAAAACACCCCGGCCCTCGGCAAGCGCGACCCCTTCCAGCGGGCGTTCAACATCAAGGCCCAGGACTTCTCCTTCGCCTTCCGGAAGCGCCTCCGCGAGGCGGCGCGTCCCTTCCTCCTCCGGGAATCTCCCGAGGACTACAGCACGCCCATCGGCCCGGCCTTCCCCGTCAACCCCTACTACTTCGCCTTCTCCCACGCCCTGTCGCCCTCGGGGGAGGTCGTGGCCACGGTGACCTTCAACGCCCTGGAATACGACGTCGACATCCTCCTCCTCTCGGTCCGGGACGGAAAGGTCCTGAAGAACATCACCCGGGGATACACGACCCGCTACGAGTATCTCAAGTACGAGATCGACGCCTCCCTGGGGCGCATGCTGGCCTGGTCGCCCGACGGGAACACCCTGGCCTTCTTCGCCCGCGACGGGCGGCGGCACGCGCTCTTCCTCGTCGAGGCTTTCAGCGGGGCCCTGGTGCGCAAGTACGCCCTGGACATCGACCAGCCCAACGGTCCCTGTTTCTCCCCCGACGGCCGGTCCCTGTTCCTGACGGGCTTCCTGCGCGGCGTCCACGACATCTACCGCCTCGACCTGGAGGGCGGCGGCCTGGAGAACCTCACCCGGGACGAGGCCTACGAAAAAGCCCCGGCCGTTTCGCCCGACGGCACGAAGCTGGCGTTCACCGTCCGGGTCGGGGAATTCGACAAGCTGTTCCTGGCGCCGCTCGACGACCTGGGCCGGAGACGGCAGCTGACCTTCGGCCCCGGACACACGATCTCGCCGCGCTTCGCGCCCGACGGGGAGACGATCTATTTCTCCGGCGACGCGCGGGAGGCCTACAACGTCTACAGCCTCGACCTGAAGTCCGGCGAGGTCCTCCGCTACACCGACGTGCGGACGGGGAACTTCTTCCCCGAGCCCCTTCCCGGACAGCCCCGGACGATCATTTTTTCCTCATTCAACAAGAGCGCCTTCCAGCTCTTCCGGGCCGAGCTGCAGGGCGTGAGGGAGGAGGGACCGCCGGCCCCCGTCCCGCCCGAGGAGGAGGGAGTCTCCCCCCGCTTCGAGCCCATCGTCACGGTCGACGTCCAGGCGGAGAAGATCGAGCCCTACCGCGGGCTGGGCAACCTCTATGTCTCCGCCCGGCCGCCCATCGACGCCATCGTCTCCACCGACGGGTCGATCTACGGCGGCTCGGCCATCGCCTTCTCCGACCTGATGGGCGACCACCAATTCTCGGTCGTAGCCTACCAGGTGCGGAGCTTCCGCTCCTACGACCTGACCTACCTCAACCAGCGCGGCCGGCTGCAGTGGATGGTCAACGCCTTCCAGTTCAGCCTGTTCTACTACCCCGACTACGCCTACTACGACCCCGCGATCTACAGCCAGCTCACTTATCGCGACGCCATCGCCCAGCGCCAGATTTCCGGCGTCCGGGTCGCGGCCTACTATCCCTTCAACCTCTACTACCGCCTCCAGGCCTCCCTGGGCTATTTCCATTACGAGGAGGACTATCTCGACCCCTACCTCATGCGCCGCGCCCTGCAGCAGTCCTACGGGTCGTTCCTCAACGGCCAGTCCCTCGAGGCGTCCTTCTCCCTCGTGGGCGAGACGACGCGCTTCAAGAACTACGGCCCGGCCCAGGGACACACCTTCGCCCTGACCGTCGGGCAGTCCGTTCCGGTCACCTCGTCCTTCATCAGCAACACCAACCTCGAAGCCGACCTGCGCCGCTACTTCTACCTGGGGGCGGACTTTCTCCTGGCCCTGCGCTGGAAGGGGTTCGCCAGCCTGGGCAAGAACCCGTATCTCCACTACTTCGGCGGCAACAACCAGGTCCGCTCGGCGTATTATTACAACATCGTCTGCACCGAGGGCTGGTATTTCAACGCCGAGCTCCGCCTGCCCCTCATCAACGCCGCCGCGACGGTCATCGGCACCATCGGGCCCGTCCGGGGCGCCCTGATCTTCGACGTGGCCCAGGCGAAGATCAAGGGTTACCCCGCGGGCTTCTACTATCTCCCCGGCCCCGGCGCGAAGTTGAGGGAATACGCCGCCCTCGGGTCGTTCGGGTTCGGACTTCAGATGTTCGTCTTCGGCCTCCCGCTGCACATTGAATTCGTCAAGAGGCTCTATTTCCCCTCCCTGACCGACCCGCTGGGCGCGGAGGGCGTCGGCAGGTACGAAACCAAATTCTGGATCGGGTTCGACTTCTGATATTTTCTTTTTTTGCTCTTGAATTTCCGAACGGGGAGTGCTATATTCTCTTAGCCTTCGCCTTACCCTTTCAGCAAAAGCGGAAGGTTTTCGGTTTTTTTGTTTTCCACATCTGTGGAAATAACTGTGGAAATCTTGGAATAGGGGATGGTCAAGAAAAAACAGGCGAACCCCTGGGGGAAGATCCTCCTGGCGCTTCAGAAAAAAGTCGACAGCCAGAGCTTCGAGACCTGGTTCGAGCCGACGGCCTTCATCGGCCAGGAAAAGGACCACCTCTACATCAAGGTTCCCAACTCCTACTTCAAGGACTGGCTGTCCTTTCACTATTCCGGCCTGATCGGCGAGTGCGCCCAGGCCGTCCTGGGCAAGCCCCTGGAGGTCAAGTACATCTTCGACGACGCGACGTTCTCCTTCATGCGCCGCTCGCCCGATGAGCGCAAGGCCCTCCACGGGGCCCTGCTGAACCCCAACCTCAACCCCAACTACACCTTCGAGAATTTCGTCGTCGGCTCCTGCAACCAGTTCGCCCAGGCCGCCTCGACGGCCGTGTCCAAGAATCCCGGCCGGGCCTACAACCCGCTCTACATCTACGGCGGCGCGGGCCTGGGCAAGACCCATCTCATGAACGCCGTCGGCCATCAGTCCCTGAAGCTCAACGGCAAGCTCAAGATCCTGTACATCACCACCGAAAAGTTCATGAACGACCTCATCAACCACCTCCAGTACGGCAAGATCCTGGACTTCCGGCAGAAATACCGCGCCGTCGACGTCCTCCTCATCGACGACATCCACGACCTGTCCGGGCGCGACCGGACCAAGGAGGAGTTTTTCCACACCTTCAACCACCTCTACGACAACCAGAAGCAGATCGTCATCTCCAGCGACTGCTCACCCAAGGAGATCCCCAACCTGGAGGAGCGGTTCAGCTCCCGGTTCGAGTGGGGGCTCATCACCGACCTCAAGCCCCCGGACATCGAAACCCGGATCGCCATCCTCCAGAAGAAGGCCGCCCTGGAGAATTTCTCCCTCTCCGAGGACATCGCCCTGTTCATCGCCGACAAGGTCCACTCCAACATCCGCGAGCTGGAGGGCTACCTGCGGCGGGTGATCGCCTACGCCTCCCTCAAGGGCGTGCCCCTCGACCTCGAGCTGGCCAAGGAAGCGCTGAAGAGCCTCCTGGAGTCCGAGGCCCACCTGGTGACCGTGGAAAAGATCCAGAGGATCATCTGCCACAAGTACAAGATCAAGCCCCTGCAGCTGAAATCAAGGAACAACAGCCCCAAGGTGGCTTTCCCCCGGCAGGTGGCCATGTACCTCTGCAAGGAGCTGGCCAAGGTCTCCCTCCCGGAGATCGGGAAAAAATTCGGCGGGAAGCATCACACCACGGTCATCCACAGCATCCGCAAGATCGAGAACCTCAGAAACAAGAACCCCGAATTCAACAAAGAAATCAACAGTCTGATCATGACGCTTCAGTAATGATATCTTCGCCTTGCCCGGGAATTGCACAAATTCTATTGATTTATTTATTATTATTAACTAATCTAAAGATAAATTAATAAAAGAAAGAGCCGCGAGGAAAGGTGGAAAAATGCGCTTCAAGGTCATGAAAGAGGCTATTCTAGAGGAGCTTCAGCTCCTTCAGGGCATTGTGGAAAAGAGAGCGACCATGCCCATCCTCCAGAACGTCCTGATTCAGGCGGCCGGATCCAGGGTGGACATGATCGGCACGGACCTGGAAGTCGGCCTCAGGACGCATTGCGAGGCCCAGGTGGATGAGCCGGGCGGGGTCACCGTCTCGGGAAAAAAGCTCTTCGAGTACGTGAAGTTGCTCAGGGATGGAGAAACAGCCACCTTCGCCCAGAAAGAGGGCCAGCAGATGGAAATCACTTCCGGGGACAGCAGGCTCAAGGTCAACTGCATCCCCCCGGACGATTATCCCCAGGTCGCCGATTCGAAATTCTCCAAAAAGACGATCCTGCCCCACGAGCGCTTCAGGGAGATGATCAACCTCGTCTCCTTCGCCATCGCCCAGGAGCAGAGGTATTACCTCAACGGCGCCCTGATGAACGTCAAGAACAACCAGGTCGAGCTCGTCAGCACCGACGGGCACCGGCTGTCCTATGCCGCGACCGCCGTCGAAAAGCTGAAGATGGACAAACCGGTCGGCGTCATCGTCGCCAAGAAGACGCTGGTCGAGCTGGTCAAGTTGGATAGCGAGAACCTGGAATTCGATTCCGACGACAACAACCTTTTCTTCCGGGTGAACAATAGGACCTTGATCTCCCGGATCATCGAGAGCAAGTTCCCCAACTACGAGGCCGTCATCCCCAAGGAAAACCCCCACGTCCTGTCCGTGGACCGGGACCCCCTCACCCAGGCCATCAGGCGGGTCTCGCTCCTCTCCGCGGAGAGGAGCCGGGGAATCAAGCTGACCATCAAGAAGGGAGCCTTGGAGCTGTTCTCCTCCAGCCCGGAGATCGGAGAGGCCCGGGACAAGCTGGAGGTCGAGTACAAAGGGCCGGAGATCGATGTCGGGTTCAACTCCCAATACCTCCTTGATTTCCTGACGGCCGTCCCTTCGGAGAAAGTGGTCTTCCACCTCAAGGACGAGAACAGCTCGGCCCTCCTCAAGCCCCAGCCCGAGGGAGCGGTTTCCGCTCAGTACGTCCTCATGCCCATGAAGATCTAAAAAATCGGCTCGCTCCCCATTCCCGCCGGCCTCGCTCCCCACCCTGAAATGCCGGGGCCCCGGGCCGCGCCACGCCGCTTCAATCCTCTCTTTGAATCACACAAATAGAGATATTTTTTATTAGGGCTATTGACTTTTAGGGGCCGGAAGCCCCATAATTCATCTTCCTTTTATCTCCTTTTTATGGAGATGAGGCGAGGGACTGGCCCGATGACCCTCAGCCAACCCCCTCCGCGAGGAGGGAAGGTGGCAAAGCCAGAGTCAGGCGCGACCTGACGACGATAACCGAGGAGGCCGCCTCCGGCGTCACGCCCGACTCTCTGTTTCCATCGGCCCGTCGGCTCCGCGTCTTGTTCCAGGGAAGGAGAGCGCCCCGGGGTCCCCCCCCGGGGACATCAACGGAAAGGAGGGCGCGGCATGCCCAAGAAGTATTTTTTCACCTCGGAATCCGTCACGGAAGGCCACCCGGATAAAATCTGCGACCAGATCTCCGACGCCATCCTCGACGAGCTCCTGAAACAGGACCCCATGAGCCGGGTGGCGGTCGAGTGCCTGACCACCACGGGCAGCGTCCACGTGGCCGGCGAGATCACGACCACCGCCTACGCGGACATCCCCAGGATCGTCCGCGAGACGCTGAAGGACATCGGGTACACCGACCCGGAGTTCGGCATCGACCATCTCGACGCCGGCGTCTGGGTCTCGATCCACGGCCAGAGCGACGACATCGCCCAGGGCGTCCTGGCCGACCGGGACAAGGAGCAGGGCGCGGGCGACCAGGGCATGATGTTCGGCTATGCCTGCAACGAGACGCCCGAGCTGATGCCCTTCCCGATCATGATCGCCCACCGCCTCTGCCTGCGGCTGGCCGAAGTCAGGCGGTCCGGGCTCGTCCCGCACCTCGGGCCCG
>VGJG01000068.1 GCA_016867615.1 Candidatus Aminicenantota bacterium
CAAGCCCCTCCGGTATGACGACGAGTTCGTCGTCCGCGTGACACTGGAGGAAGCGGCCGGCCGCAAGGTCGTTTTCGGCTACGAGATCCGGTCTTTTCCCGAGGACAAGCACGTCGCCTCAGGCCGAACCGTCCATGTACCCGTCGACCGGGACGCCCGGGTCTGCGCCCTTCCCGAGGACATCCTGCGGAAGATCACGGGCGAACCGGACTGATCCTCCCGACCCCCGAGCCCTGAGTTCGGCTTCCCGAGCCGCGCGGTCAGCCCCTCAGATGGCCCTTGCGCCGGAGGTAGGCCTCCAGCGCCTCCCTCCAGGATGAGAAGGGAGTCAAACCCAGGCGATTGTAAGCCCTGTTTTCCAGGACGGAGTAGGCCGGGCGGCGGGCCCGGGCTCCCAGGACTTCCGAGGAGACGGGCTGCAGGTCGGGGCTCAAGCCGAGGATGTCGAAAACGGCCCGGGCGAATTCAAACCAGGTGCACCGGCCTTCATTGGTCATATGGTACAGTCCGAACGCCCCGCTCTCGACGAGCTCCAGGACGCGGGGCGCGAGTTCGGCCGTGGCCGTGGGCGACACCGTCTGGTCGGACACGACGCGCAGCGTCCGGCCCGCTCCGGCCCCGGAGATCATGGACTCCACGAAATTGGTCCCCTTTTCCTTGCTACCGGCCTCCCCGAACAAGCCGCAGGTCCGGACGAGAAAATGCTTGGGCCAAAGGCTTCTGAGGAAATGCTCGCCCGCCAATTTGGAGACGGCGTAGGCGCTCAGGGGATGGGGCGCGTCCTCCTCGGTGTACGGCCGGCCGAGACGGCCGTCGAAGACGTAATCCGTGCTGAAATGAACGAGCACGGCATCGACCTCGCGGCAGACGAGGGCCAGGTCCCTGACGGCCAGGGCGTTGACCCGAAGGGCGGCCAGCGGCTCGTCCTCGCATTCGTCGACGCGGTGGTAGGCCGCGGTGTTGATCACGACCCGCGGCCTGAGGGCTTCGATGACCTGCCGGACGGGGCCGGGTCGGGTGACGTCGAACTCCGGGAAATTCAAGGCCGTAAAACGGCCGGAAGGGAGGATGCGGGACAGGTCCGAGCCCAGCTGGCCGTCGGCTCCGATCAGGGCGATGGTCATGGATAAAAGAAAAAGGCCGGGGAAGCCGTTCCCCGGCCTTTCATTGCTCTTTCTTCAGATCGAACGTGATCTCAGAACAGCAGCCGGAACCCGAGAAGGAGCTTGTGATGTTCGTCGAAGGACCGGTCGGGAGTGATGACCGGCGCCCTGAGCTCGGTGAAGATGCCGCCGGTCACGGGTTTCTTGAGCACATCGACGCCCACCTGGGCCACGAGGTCGATGCCGCCCTTGCGTGTCGTCTGCTCCTTGGTGCTGAAGCCGATGCCGCCCCCGAAGAAGGCCGGTCCGGCATGAACGCTCAGCAGGGCGTTGCCCATGATGAAGGCCGTCCAGGGCTCGCCCCGGGAGGGAATGGCGCCGCCCGCGGTCAGGATGAAGTCCAGGACGTCGGGCGTGATCTTATAGAGGATGCCCGCCCGGGCGAAGATGTAGCCGGTGTACGTTCCGCGGGCCATCAGGGACCCGAATTCCACGATGGGGAACAGCCGCTTCTGGGTGACGGTGAAGGGGATGCGGCAGGGCTCCACGGCGCCGTACGAGGCGCCCATGTCGTCGAACACGGTGACGGTCACGACATAGCTGCCCGGCTCCTCGAAGACCTTCTCCCAGATGAAGGGAGCCTCGTTCTTCATGAAGGCGTCCACCACCCGGCCGTCCTCGTCCGTGACCTCAAAGGCGGCTTTGACGATCGAACCGTCGGGGTCGTTCGAGCCCGAGGCGTCGAAAACGATCGGCTTGCCGACGAAGTCCTTGCACTCCGTGCAGGAGACGGTGAGCGCGCAGACCGGCGGGAAGTTGATGTGGATCCTGGCCTCGCATCCCGGGCCCGTCACTTCGCCCCGGGCGTTGGAGGCCGAGGCTTTGATCGAATAATCCCCCGGCTTGTCGTAGGCCCACTGCCATACGGGGGCGGCGGCCGTCAGGTCCTTGGAGGCGATCGCGGCCCCGGCGGCGTCAAGGATCGTGACCTTCATCGCATCGGCGTACTGGGAGCCGGACATGTCGATGGTGAAAGGCTCATTGGCGTTGGCCTTGGCCGGCGTGACTTTCAGGTCGCAGACAGCGGGAGGAATGGCGTCCTCGACCTTGAACAGAGCGATGTTGCCGCAGGGCTTGGGGATGACGAACCAGTAATTCTTGAAGTCCTTGGTGACCTTGAAGGCATAGACCTCCAGGGGCTTGAGACCCGCCCATTCCAGGTCCCTGACCAGCTTGACCTTGCCCTGGGAGCGGAACAGCATCCACTGGAACGTCTTGTCCGCGGGCGCGGCGTTGGGGTCGATGGACATGTCGGTGAAGGCTACGGCCGCGATCTGCGCCATGAACGGCTCGTACAGGTCGGAGTGGCCGGCCATCTCAAAACCCGTTTTGATGTCCGCGGCGTACTTGTCCACGAGCATCTTCATGACCCCCTCTGTGGGCACGCTGCCGCGCACCCGGGCAAAGGTGTACTTGCCCATGGTATCGATCTTCTTGGTCTCGGCGAATCCGGCCAGAGAGGTCAAGAACACGATGGCCAGGGCCAGAGAAACGATCCTGTTTGCCTTCATACACGCCTCCTTATAGATAATGTTATTTTTCCTCGACTCTGAAAAACGACATGCAAAATGCCTCTCTATAAAAATACAAAAGGAACTGTTTGTCAAGACCGGAAAGGCTTTTTTTTGGACCCCCAGCCGGCGGGCACCCTCAACGGACTCCTCTACGGAGATTCTGCTCGGGAACGGCTTCGAGGAAGGCGCGGACGATGCCCTGAGCCGTCCCGGAATCCCGAGGCTCGGAGGCCAGGGCGGGAGCGAAAAGCGTCTCGAGCTCCGGGCGGACGCCGGCGAAGTCGCCTAGAAGCTTCCTCCCCGTCGGAATATCGATCTCGGGATGGGGCTGTATTCCCCAGACCGGCCTGTTTTTTAGGGCGAAAGCCTGAATGCCGCAGGCCTCGGTGGATGCCAGGACCAAAAACGGCTCGGGGAGGCTTGAAACCTCGTCAAAATGCACGGTGAACGTATAAAACTCTCCGTCCCCTCCCAGGAGACGGCTCGGCCGCAGCCGTCGGACCGCCAGCCAGCCGATTTCCGGCTCCGGACATCGCCTCACCGATTCGGGACCGGCCAGGGCCAGGGCCAGAAGCTGATGCCCGTAGCAGCTCCCCAAAACGGACAGCCCCCGGGAAACCGCCTGGCGCACAAAGTCCGCCGTCCTATCGGCCCAGGCATCGCGGTGAACGATCGATGCCTCGGAGCCGGTCAGAAGGACGTGAGTGTAGCCCTCGTCCCAGCCCGGGAATGCGCCGTCCTTGGGGCGGAATGCTCTCCAGGGAGCGCTCAGGAAACGGCTCCAGTGCTCGACCGGTCTGTAGATGCCGGGGTCCAGGGAAAGGTCGATGACGGCCACGCGTTTTTGCTCGGACATATTCAGCCTGCCTGACCGGAGGCGCTTTATTATAACCGGTCCCGGTCCCTTTGTCTCCCGGACCGGGGTTTGGTATAATGCCCCCCCAAGGAGAGAAGGCCGTGCAACACATCAAAGAAGATGAGGAACTTGAAGTCACCACACCCGACGAGCCCGGAATTTTAGGCCGGGTTCTGGGAACCCTGGCCAACGGCGGGATCAATCTCCGTGCGCTCTCCGTCTCCACACGGAACGACCAGGGTCATTTCCGCCTATTGACCACCAACAGCCTTAAAGCCGCCAAAGCTTTGAAAACGCTCGGGTTCAAGGTCCAAACAGCGAAGGTCGTCGTCGTCGAAGTCTCGGACCGCATAGGAGCCGGTGCGGAGATCGGCGCGCTCCTGGGGAACGCCGCAGTCAACGTCCGCTATTGCTACGGCTCCACATCCGCCGGCGCAGGGAAAGCCCTCCTGGTTTTTCAGACGAGCGACAACAAGACCGCAATCGAAACGCTGAAATAGAACGCCCCGAGCAAGCCGCGCATGAGGATCGCCGTCGTCACCTCGGACGTGCCCTTCGTCGAGGGCGGCCACCTGACCATCGCCCGGGCCACGGTCCGGGCCCTGAAGGACTGCGGGCACGAGGCGGACCTGGTCACCACCCCCCAGAACCGCTTCGGCCGCCAATTCCGGGCCTACCTGGCCACGAGGCTGACGGATGTCGGCCTGGACGGCCTGGGCAGGAAGATCGACCAGGTGATCTCCTTTCGTTTTCCCAGTTACGCCGTCCGCCATGAGCGTCACGCCTGCTGGCTCAACCACCGGCTGCGCGAGTACTACGACCTGTGGCCGATGCTCAAGTCCCGTCTCGGCCCCCGGGGGCTGGTCAAGGAATCCCTGAGGCGCTGGCTCATTCACCGGCTCGACAATCGCCTGCTCCGCCGGAACGTGACCAAGCTGTTCGCCCAATCGAAGACGATTCAGGACCGTCTGCGCCGCTGGGGCCGTATCCCCTCCGAGGTGCTCTATCCCCCTCCCCCCCAGAGAAAGTACAGGACCGACGGCTACGAACCGGTGATCTTCGCCGTCTCCCGGCTCCAATATCTCAAACGGCTCGACCTTCTGGTCGAAGCCATGGGTTTGGTCCGGGACAAAAGGCTTCGGGCGGTGATCATCGGCGAGGGTCCGGAAAAGGAGAGCCTGTCCCGTCTGATCCGTGAGAGGGGGCTGGAGAGACGGGTCTCGCTCCTCGGCGCGGCCGAAGAGGAGGCCGTCCTTCGGGCTTACGCCTCCTGCCGGGCGGTTTTTTTCTGTCCACGGCAGGAGGACTACGGCCTGGTGACCGTCGAGGCCTTCGCCTCGCGGAAAGCCGTCATCACCGCTACAGACAGCGGCGGGCCGGCGGAGATCGTCCGGGACGGCCAAACGGGCTTCGTTGTTCCGCCCCGGCCGGAAGCCGTAGCCGCCAAGCTCGACCTTCTCGCTTCCGACCGGCGGAGGGCCGAGGCCATGGGCGAACGGGCATTCCGCCAGGTTTCGGGGATGACCTGGGAGCGGGCGGTGAAGACGCTGCTGGGAAGTTCGGGTCCAAGTTGACATCGGGACCCCCTGTGTCATAAAATGCCAGACTGATCCTTGTGCGCGAGGAGGAAACATGGCCACCAATGCGGAACCCAATGTCGTCCCCCTGTGTGACGTCCTTTTGGTGCTGCTTATCATCTTCATGATCATCACCCCCATGATCCAGAAGGGCATGGATGTCCGGCTGCCCGAGACGGCTTCCGAGACCTCGAGCGGAGGCAGCTCGTCCAACGTCATCGTCGTGACCCTCAAGCCGGACAACACCATTTTGATCAACCAGGAACAGATCGATTACAACCTGGCCCAGGACCGCCTCCGGAACCTGTACGCCACCCGCCAGGACAAGACGGTCTTCGTCCGGGCCTATGCCAGCGTGTCCTACAACCGCGTGGTGGAGATGATCGACATGCTCCGCGGGGCCGGCTGCGAAGTCCTGGCCCTCGTCCCGGAATACATCGAAGAAGAGTCCAACTGAGCTTTTTCCCGCCGGAGGTCCCGGTCATGGCCAAAGGACGGCTGATCCCGTTGTTGATGGTCCTCTTCCTCTGCCCTCTTTGGGGAGGCGGGAGCGAGGATTTGCTCGGCGATTTGACCAGGGAAGAGATCCTGAACGCCCTGCCCGACTGGCAGGCCGTGACGGCCGCCTATGAGCCCGACCCGGAGGCTGTTGCGCGCCTCAAGGCTGTGAGCCGTCCGGTCGAGATCAAGGTCTATCTCGGGACGTGGTGCCCGGACAGCAAGTCCCACGTCAGCGAGTTCTTCCGGGTGCTCGACGAAGCCGGCAACCCGCTGCTCAACGCCTCCTACGTCGGCATACCGCGCGACAGGGCCCTCCGGGCGGAATACTACCGGGACCGGGACATCGTCCGGCTCCCGACTTTCCTCGTATTCGTCGACGGAGCGGAAAAGGGCAGGATCATCGAAGTGCCGACCGTGTCGGTCGAGTCGGACCTGGCCGACATCCTCGAACGCTGAGCGAGAACGCTCGACCCGGGGAACTCCCCACCCTCAACCGGCATGGCCCTGGGGCCAACTGCGCAAGATGAAAACAGACGTTTTTTAGGCTGCGGACGACGACTCCGCAGAGGGTTCCCCCTTCAAGAGGACCGGTCGGGGAGGGACGGCTTCATTTTATCGGGCCGATGACCTCCCGGGAAATGACCAGGCGCTGGATCTCGTTCGTCCCCTCGTAGATCTGGAGGAGCTTGGCGTCCCGCATGAGCTTCTCCATGGGATAGTCTTTCATGTACCCGTAGCCGCCGAAGATCTGCAGGGCCTCCACGGTGGTCTTCATGGCCACGTCCGACCCGAAACACTTGGCCATGGCCGATTCCTTCCCGCAGGGCTTGCCCTGGTCCATCAGCCAGGCCGCATGCCAGACGAGATGACGGGCGGCGTTGACCTCCATGGCCATCTGGGCGACCTGGAAGGCCGTGTTCTGCAGGAGGGCGATGGGCTTGCCGAACTGGATGCGGGTCTTGGCGTACTCGACGGCGTGCTCCAGAGCCGCCCGGGCGATGCCCACGCCCGCGGCGCCGACCGAGGCCCGGGTCTTGTCCAGGGTCTTCATGGCCACGATGAACCCCATCCCCTCCTTGGCCAGGAGGTTCCCTGCGGGGACGCGGACGTCCTCGAACGTCATCTCCACGGTGTTGGAGGCCCGGTGTCCCAGCTTGTCCTCCTCCTTGCCTATCACGATCCCGGGCGAGTCCCGGGGGACGACGATGGCGCTCACCCCCCGGATCCCCTTGTCCGGGTCGGTCAGGGCGAAAACGACGTACAGGCTGGAGATGCCCCCGTTGGTGATGAAGCACTTGGAGCCGTTGATGACGTAATGGTCGCCTTCGCGCAGGGCGCGCGTCTTGGTCGCGCCGGCGTCCGAGCCCGCCTCCCGTTCGGTCAGGCAGAAGGCGGCGAAGTTTTTCTCCCGGACGAAGGGCGCGAAGAATTTCTTCTTCTGCTCGTCCGTGCCGAAAAGCAGTATGGGCGTCAGGGCCAGGGAACAGGCCATCATGCTGGTGAACATCCCGGCGCATCCCCAGGCCAGCTCCTCGCTGATGATGGCCGTGTCGAGGTTGCCCAACCCTCCTCCGCCGTACTCGGCGGGGATGTTGCAGGTCAGGAAGCCCGCTTCGAAGGCCTTGCGCATAACCTCGTCGGGAGCGGCGTCCCCCTTGTCGTAGCGGGCGGCGTTGGGCCTCATTTCCTTGAGGGCGAACTCGCGGGCCATCTCCTGAAGGGCTTTTTGCTCGTCGTTCAAAGAAAAATCGATCACCTCTCCCTCCTTGTACCGGGATCCGAGTGAGTCAGTAAGATGAACATTCTTATACCGGAATCGGGCTTTGAAGTCAATTTGACCTGAAGAACGCGGACTCCCGGGTCAAAAAAAAGGCGGGAC
>VGJG01000069.1 GCA_016867615.1 Candidatus Aminicenantota bacterium
CGGCGGGA
This sequence comes from Candidatus Aminicenantota bacterium, assembly GCA_016867615.1. Classification (GTDB taxonomy): domain Bacteria; phylum Acidobacteriota; class Aminicenantia; order Aminicenantales; family JAFGAV01; genus JAFGAV01. Next base: position 9 of record VGJG01000069.1, read on the forward strand.
AACGACAGGGATCCGGTCCGACCCGACAGGAGGACGATGCAGGCCAGGGAGCCGCCCCAGAGGATGACGAGTTGGACGATATCCGTGTAGACGTCGGCCTTGATCCCGCCTACCGAGGTGTACAGCAGGGACACGACGCCCACCAGGAGGATCGTCCAGCTCAGGCTGAGGCCCAGACAGACCGAGGTCACATAAGAAGCCGCCAGCAGGGCGACACCCGAGCCGAGCGACCGGCTGACGAGGAACACCAGGCCGAGAAGCGACCGCGTCGTCCGGCCGAACCGCTCCTCGAGGTATTCATAGATCGTCAGGCCGCGCTTCTTCCAGTAGGCGGGGAGCAGGACGGCGATGATGACGATCATGGCCAGGGGAACGGCCAGCTCGTACTGGAGCCACACCAGCCCCCCGCCGCTCTTCAGGGCGATGAAAGCCGGAGCGCCTACGAGGGAGACGGAGCTCACCTGATTGGCCACGAGGGACAGGCCGACCTGGCCGCTCCTCAAGCGCCGGCCGGCCAGGTAATAATCCGCTTGGTCCCGCTGCCGGCGGCTGATGAGATACCCGAGGCCCAGCACGCCCAGGATGTAAGCGCCGACGATCGCCCAGTCGAGGGAACCCATGATCAATGGTTATTATATGACAGCCGGTCTCCCGTTTTTTGATTGATCGTCTTCATATACAATGGACCACCGGGGCACGACCCCAAAAGCCAGAAAGACAAAAGGAGGAAGCATGGCAACCTACAAGAGAACGGCGTCCCCGGCGATGTGGATGATCCTGCTCGCGTCCCTCTTCGCCCCGTTCGTCGGCGCTTCTCAGAGAGCCGACATCCTCAGCCTGGCCGCCGAGCTCGAGCGGCAGGCCGTCGTCCTGGCCGAGCGCAGCTACGATCACTTCCGGGGCTGGAACGGCTCGATCTCCGATCAGGAGCAGGCCGCGCTCTTCAAGTCCGAGGCTTTCTCCGCCTCCTGCCGCCTGTTCCTCAAGCTGGCCGAGGAGAGGACGGGTTACTACCAATCGAGCTACGCCCGGACCAACTTGCACAACGCCTTCACCTTTCTTCTGAAGGCTTTCGAGGAGCTGGAATCCGAGATGCGCCGGGCGGGGCTGAGACCCTACGAGCTCCAAGACGGCCGCCGCATCCTGCGGCGCATGGAGGAGGCCTTCGCCCGCTGGCCGGACCCCGACAACCTGGCCTATCTCGACCAACGCTATGTCAAGGACAGGAGGGCCGCGGTCTTCCTCATCAGGAAGGTCCGGACGGGCGTCTTCATCAAGCACCCCTTCAAGAACCTGGAGAGCCTGTACCGCTACAATTACGACCAGCGGCGGGGCAAGAACCCCTGGGATTACCTGGTCGAGGTCAAGACCGACACCCTGGACAAGATGGAGCGGGGCGAGACGATCGACCTGAACTTCGAGGGCCGGCTGGTGATCGAGCAGAGCAGCCGTCCGAACCGGGCCGTGTATCTCATCGAGAACGGCGCGCGCCGGGGGCTGACCTCCGAGAGCGTCCTGCGGCGGTACGGGGGCTGGGGCCGGGTCTTCGAGGTCCCGGCCGAGGTCATCGACGGCTACCCCGAGGGCGAGCCGATCACCTAGAAAATCAGGGCCTGACCCCCTTCCGGTCCCTTCCTCAAGCCGAGCCCGTGATCCGAAAGGCTCTCGGGGCGTTTATCTGCCGCGTCCGAAAAGGCTGAGCGCACGCCTCTCTTTCCCCTGCTCCCCGCAAACACGGTGAAGAAAACCGCTCCCGGCGCGCAGCCGAAGGCTCGGTCGGCAGGCTACAGAACCACTTTTTTCCGGCCCCAGCGGAGCTTCATGGTCAGCACCCGGTCCGTGGAGAAGATCCGCGCCGCCAGCCAGACGAGCAGGGCGAAGACGCCGACCATGTACAGGATGCCCAGGGCGACGGCCTGGTAGTTCTCCAGGAGGATGTTCTGCGTGGCCAGGAAGGGATGGGAGAAGGGTATGGCCAGGATGAACAACTTGACCGGGAGGGAAAGCGCCCCGAAATCCGAGAAAAACGAGATGAAGTAAGGGATAAGGACCAGGAAGACGACGGGCATGATCAGGCTCTGGGCGCTGCGGAAATCCTCCGCCATGACTCCCAGGATGATGGCCAGGGCCAGGGCGCAGAGGATGGCGAAAAACAGGGAGACGCCGAGGATGATGTAGCCCTGGGCGTCGAGCACCAGCCCCAGCTTCTCGATGACCTGGGAGACCTCGGCTCCGGCCTGCATGTCGCCCGTGAAGCCCCGCATATAAAACCGGAAGCCCGCCATGTAGATGGCCGCCGACAGCAGGCCCACCAGCCCGGAGGCCAGCATCTTGGCCGTGACGATCGACGAGCGGCGGATGGGGACGGTGAGCAGCGTCTCCAGGGTCTTGTTCTGCTTCTCCATGGCTATGGCCGAGATGACCATCTGGGAGGAGTAGATGATGATCATCATCAGGATGATGGGCACGAAGATCGACTGGCCGAAAACGAAACCGGCGATGTCGCCCGCCGACCCCTGCGCCTGCCGGTCCTTGATGATCACGAAGTCCCTGCTCTTGATGGGGTTCTTGAGGTTTTCGGGGGGGATCTCGGCGATCCGCTGCTTCAGGTACGCGTCGGACATGTACTTGTTCAGGGCGGCGACCACGGAACGAAAAACGGCCGCGTTCCTCGTGGCGCTCATGGAGAAGCTGCGCATGAAGGTGTAGGTCTCGACCTCCCGCGTCTCGAAGCGGGAGACGGCCTGGCCGAAACCCGGGGGGATGACCAGCAGGAAATTCACCGCGCTGCGGCGCACGGCCTCGACCGCCGCCTCCTTGTCCGACCCGGAGGCCGGCTCGATGAGGTAGTTGACCGACCGGAGGCTGTCGAGCAAGCCCCGGGAAACGTCGGACCGGTCCAGGTCCAGGGCGGCGATCTTCTGCGGGGCGGACGCCCGGGCGGCTTCGGTCCGGGCCAGTTGGCCGATGAAGTAGAAAAGGACAAAAGTGAACACCAGGGAGCCGACGAGTTGGAGGGTGACCAGCTCCCGGATCTCCTTAGACAGAAGGTTGAAGAATTTTTTCATTTCAGGGCGCTCCTGAAAACAACTTCCAGGTTGGGTGCCTGGTACCTGTCCTTGAGCTCAGCGGACGTCCCCTGGTCCAGGATCCGTCCGCGGTCGATCAAAGCCACGCGGTCGGAGAGGAATTCGACCTCGAGCATGTTGTGCGAGGAGAGGAGGACGGACAGGCCCTCCCGGGCGAACTTCTTGATGATCTCCCGCACCTCGAGGGAGTTGATGACGTCCAGCCCCGAGGTCGGCTCGTCGAGGATGGTCAGGGCCGGCATGGTCATCAAGGCCCGGGCGAGGAGCAGCTTGCGGACCATGCCCTTGCTGAAGGTCCCGACTTTTTCCTTGAGGCGGGCCCCCAAGCCGGCGATGTCCCGGGCCCGGTTGAGAAATTCTTCCTCCTCGGCGGACGAGCGGGCATAGAACCGGGCCATGAATTCCAGGTAATCCTCACCCTTGAGGTTGCGGTACGCACCCGCCTCCTCGGGAAGGTAGCTGATGTTCTCCCGGAACTTTTCCGGCTCATTCTTCAGGTCGCGGCCGAGGAATGTCACGCGGCCGTCCGAGGGAGAGAGGAGCGTGGCGATGATCCGCAGGGCCGTCGTCTTGCCGGCTCCGTTCGGCCCGATGAGGCCGAAGACCTCGCCCTTCTCCACCTGGAAACTGACGCCCTTCAGGGCTTCCAGGCTCCCGTAGGACTTGCGCAGTCCTTCCACTTTCAGAACAGGGTCCATGGAGTTACTCCTTATTACCGCTTTTATGTTTCTATCATGATTCCGCTGTTCTCCGCAAATCGCGCGGGTTTCCCCCTCTCTCCCTCCCCGGCCGAACCGCCGGCGGGCGCTCGAAACCCCGCATGATGATACGTGGAATTTCCCTCTTGGTTTGCGGGTTGAAGGAACCCTTTCCCTGCTCGGGGTTCGGAATTTCCTTTTAACGAGCGAAAAATTCTTCGGAAAAGAAAACAAGGACGGCGGCCACCCGCCGCCTCTCCTCCTCGTTTCCGCAGCAGGGGGAAGCCTCTCCCCAGGCGACACCGCCGCGTCGGATCCGGCCGTCGGCCTCGATCCGGGCGATGACCGTCCCCTCACGCCTCAGGCTCCCGTCGCTTTCCAGGGCGCCGACGAGGATGCCCTCGCGCCGGATCCCCCCGCCGGACTCCAGGGAGCCGACGATCACGCCGCCGATGCGCACCGCGCCGTCCGCCTCGATTTCACCCCGGACGATTCCGCCGATTCTGACGGAGCCGTCGCGCTCCACTCCGGCCCAGAGCGATCCCCCCCTTCGGACCGAGATCTCCCGGGGCGGATCGGCCGGCCCCCGGGAAAAAAGGATGATCAGGCCAACGGCCGCCAGTCCCAGGGCCGCCGGCTTCGCCATCCAGCCCCTTTCGAAGCGAAGATCGAGTCTCATGAGATCGTCCTTCTCCATTCTATTATAGAAATTGACTCTCTTCCATTCTCAGTGGGTTGGTTTCGCAAAGAGCTCAGCAGGCCTGAGTGTCCGGGACGATCATCACGGGCTTAAGGCGCCGAAAAAAACGCCGTTGGGCCAAGCGGAACATTGGACATGAGAAAATGGGGGGCCGCCCATGTCGAACAGGACGAAACTTGCTGATTTTATTCGGGTTACTCATTCGGCTTGCTCAAAAAGCCGGAATTTTGTATGATTATCCGTCATCAATTCCCGATAACCGTTCGGCTTCACTCGAAACGATCGAGACAAGCCTGGAAAACGCGCCACCGGAAGGAGAAGCGATGGACCTCTTCGAAAAATGCTCGGGCTTTTACAACGACCCCAAGGTCGCTCAGAAATACGGCTACCCGACCAATCCCCGGACGGTCCAAGAGATGGGCATGTTCCCCTACTTCATCCCCATCGAGCAGGCCGAGGGACCCGAGGTCGTGATCCACGGCCAGCGGCTGATCATGATCGGCTCGAACAACTACCTGGGCCTGACCAACCACCCCAAGGTGAAAGAGGCGGCCATCGAGGCCGTCAGGAAATACGGGACGAGCTGCACCGGCTCCCGGTTCCTGAACGGCACGCTCCAGATGCACCTCGACCTCGAGGAGCGCCTGGCCAAGTTCGTGGGCCAGGAGGCCGCCCTGGTGTACAGCACGGGCTTCCAGGTCAACCTGGGCTCGATCCCGGCCGTCATGGACAACAACGACATCATCATCACCGACAAGGAGGTCCATGCCAGCATCGTGGACGGCGTGCGCCAGGCCCGCGTCCAGAAGAAGGCCCACGTCCGTCATTTCAAGCACAACGACCCGGCGGACCTCGAGTCCATCCTCAAGGCGCTGCCCCCCGAGCCCGCCAAGCTGGTCATCGTCGACGGCGTGTTCAGCATGGGCGGGGACATCGCCCCCCTGCCGGAAATCGCCCCCCTGTGCCGGAAATACGGCGCCCGGCTCATGGTCGACGACGCCCATTCTCTGGGCGTGCTGGGCGGAGGCCGGGGCACGGCCCACCACTTCAACATGGTCGGCGAAGTGGACCTGGTCATGGGCACCTTCAGCAAATCCTTCGCCGCCATCGGCGGCTTTCTCGGAGGCCGCAAAGATGTCATCCACTGGGTCCAGGTCTTCTCCCGGCCCTTCATCTTCAGCGCCAGCCTGGCGCCGTCCATGGTGGCCACGGTGCTGGCCTGCCTGGACGTCATCGAGCAGGAGCCCGAGCGCATCACCCGGGTCAACGGGGTCAGCGACATCATCCGCCGCGAGCTCAAGGGCATGGGCTACAACACCCTGGAATCCCAGACGCCCATCGTGCCCATCGTCATCGGCGATATGATGAAAACCATCCAGGCTTGGAAGGTCCTGTTCGACTCGGGCATCTACACCAACGTCGCCCTGCCGCCCGCAGTGCCGACCGACATGTCCCTGCTGCGCACGAGCTACATGGCCACCCATACGGACGAGCACATCGAGCGCGTCCTGGAGACGTTCAAAAAAGTCCGGCACATTCTCTGAACGTTCGGATTCCGCTCCCCGTCCTTCCATCGGACGACCGGGCCAAATTCGGGTCGGCATCCAAAACTCCGGACTCGATACCGACGGAAATCTCGTCGAAAGAACCTTCTCAGAGGCTTATGATCTTCCACTTCTCGAGGAGGCCATGGTAAAATGGTTTTCAGTGGAGGTGAAGATGAGAAGAATGCTTTTCTCGGCTGTTCTGACTTTTTTCGTCGTGGCCGGCGCTCTCCTGCCGGCCCAAGCAACGGACCTCCGCCGATCGGACACGTTCCGCATGGTTTCCGGGCAAACAGAGGGCGAAAAACAGGCTTCTCACGATCGCTATTGGAACGAGCTGACGATCCGTCTCATGGGGCTGTTGACGATGGAGCAAAAGTTCTTCAACGCCTTCAATATGTTCGGTTTTCATGACCCGAGCCTCGACACCGGCTACGCGGCCAACGCCACCACCAACGACGTTCCGGAAGGCTATGCCTTCGGCGGGGGCGTATCGTATCGTCCGTCAAAATACTTTGAAATCTTCCTGGACGGCACGTATCATTACTCCACACTCCTGATCGGCTTGGAGGGCGACCGATTGGTCGGGCCGAACATGCCCCTGGATTGGATCGTGGACGGCGGAACGCCGGTGTTGACCAAGGATGTCTATTATGGGGCGAAGGCGTATTTCCTCAAGGCGGGCGTTCGCCTCTTCATTCCGGTCAGCAAAAGCTTCGAGCCCTGGGTCGCCGCGGGATTCGGGCCGGCGAAGTACGAGGCGGCCTTCGCCGACAAAAAAATGTCGCGGGCCTTCGGCGACATCGTCTCCGGAATGACCACCGGTTATTCCCTCTCGGCCGGATTGGATTTGAACCTCCTGATAAACAACAAACAGTTCCTGGCCTTGAGCCTGTTCGCCGATTTGGGACGGCTGAGCTCCAAAAGCCTTCATTTCGACAACCTGATTTGGGAAGGCTGGTCGGTGGATATCTCTCACGCGCCCGTCGTCCTGCCGTTGCGGCTCGGCCTGGCCTTGGCCGTCGGCATGTGATCGTCCGGCCCGGATTCTAAGGAGGGGACGCGGGGCAATCCAAGGCCGTCTCGGAAAGAACCTCTTCGAACCGGCTCAAGACCTCGTCGGCCTCCCCGTGGCCGAAGACGAGCGGCGGCTTGATCTTGATGACGTTGCGCAGCAGGCCGTCCGTGCTTACGAGAACCCGCTTGTCGCGCAGCCGTTCGACGACGTAGGACGCCTCCTCGGCGGCGGGCGCAAGCGAGGCGCGGTCGCGGACGAGCTCCAGGCCGAGGAACAGGCCCAGGCCGCGCACATCCCCGATGAGCGGGAACCGCTCCTTGAGGCTCATCAAGCCCGCCCGGAGATGGGCTCCCGTTTGCAGGGCGTTCTCCTGCAGTTTTTCGTCGCGGATGACG
>VGJG01000070.1 GCA_016867615.1 Candidatus Aminicenantota bacterium
TTCACGGCATCATCGCCTTTTGACAAGCCCGTTTCATCAGGAGCCTCTTTAAAAGACGCGGTTCTAGGCGACATGCTCTCACAGGAAGAATAGGCTCCGCGGCGATGAGGGCCCGGCAGGATGCCAAAACGAGCGGAAGAGGCGTCACGGCCGCCTTGGGCCATTTCCGGAGTAAGGAAAAGTACAAGATCGATATCAACCTTAACGTCTAGAGATGACGCTGCTGGCAGGCAGTCACATTATTCCACTGCCCTCCCAGGGCAGGATATCAGTCCACCGGGCGGGACCAAGCGGCCCATCACGGCGATTGATGCCCATCAAGGCGCTCGACGCCAATAGAGCGGCGGGCGCCGGCCCGACGGGATGCGCCCCGCCGCCCCAGGCCGCTTTTCAGGAGCTCCTTTAGGAGGTCGGCCCTCCGGCCGGATCTTTCCCGATTCTCCGGCCGACATGTATCGTGATCGCTGCCGGGCTCGAGGGCGGCGGCACGCCCTTCTTCCGCAGCCTAGGATTGTGCTATAATACGATCAATCATCGCATCGCAAACAGCAAAGGTGAGACAATGATCGACCAAGCCAGCGACTCCAACCGGCGGAAGATCGCCATCCTCATCGACGGCGACAACGCCCAACCCTCCCTGATCGGCCCCATCCTGACCGAGGCGGCCAAATACGGCTCCATCACCATCCGGCGCATCTACGGCGACTGGACGACGTCGAACATGGGCGGATGGAAGGAGGCCCTGAACAATCACGCCATCCAGCCCATCCAGCAGTTCCGCTACACCATCGGCAAGAACGCCACGGACAGCGCCATGATCATCGACGCCATGGACATCCTGCACGGCGGGCAGGTGGACGGCTTCTGCCTCGTCTCGAGCGACAGCGATTACACCCGGCTGGCGACGCGGATCAGGGAACTGGGTGTGTTCGTCATGGGCATCGGAAAGCAGAAAACGCCCAAGGCGTTCGTCAACGCCTGCAACCTGTTCATCTACACCGAGAACCTCGTTCCCCGGCAGCCCCAGCGCCCCGTCCGGCGCGACCGCCACAGGACGGAGCCGAAGGACCTCCCGCCCAAGGATGCCGATGCCGCCCCGCTGCTGCGGGGGGCCTACGAAATGGCCATGCAGGAGGACGGCTGGGCCAACCTGGGGACGATGGGCTTCTACCTGAGGCAGCTCGACCCGGGGTTCGACCCCCGGACATACGGGTTCAAGCAGCTCTCCCAGCTCATGAAAAAGCAGGCCGGCCTCTTTGAGATGCGCACCCAGGAGGAGAGCGGACAGAACAGCATCTATGTCCGCTTGAAGGAATGAAGCCGTGAGCGCGCGCCTCATAAGGATTGTCTCCGCCCTTCTCGCGGCGGCGGCCTCGTCCGCGTGCCTCATCGCCGTCGTCGACCTGTCGGACCCGTCCGGCGTGCGGGGCTGGGGCGAATTCCAGGAGGTTGTTCCCTTCCCAGCGGGAGGGACGATCCTGTTCGAGACGGGCGCGGGCGACGTGGACATCCTCGGCTGGGACAGGGACGAGGTGGAGATCACGGCCCGCCACTCCGGCCGGTCCCTCGAGCCGGGATATTACTGGCTCGGTCATCTCCGCTGGATTGACACTCCGCCCCAGGTCTTCGTGGACCGGTTTGACGACCTATTGAAGATCCGCGCGGAGGATGAAGAGGGCGTGGTCTTCCGGATCCGCGTCCCCCATTCGGTCGTCCTCGACTCCCTCCGCTGCCGCGCGGGAAGCGTGATCCTCGCGGACGTCTACGGCCGGGCGGTCATCGACGTGCGTCAGGGCGATGTCCGGGTGGCCAACTATTCGGGTTCGCTCGACATTTCCGTGGGCCGGGGGAACGCGGATGCGGAGCTCCTCGACCTGCGGGCTGGAGACGACATCAAGGTCACCGTCGCTGCGGGCGACATCCACGTCTTCCTGGAAGAGGAGGTCAGCGCCCTGGTGGACGCCGGAGCTCCCCTGGGCCGGGTGACGAGCGAGTTCGACCTGGGCCAAAAGCTTCCGGCGACCAAAGTCCAGGGCAAGATCAAGGACGGCCAGGCCCTGATCTCCCTGGCCGCGGCCCAGGGGAGCATCACGCTGAAGAGAATCGAGGATTGATTCCGCATACGGCTCGGGGGGTGGAGCATGGATGAGAGGCGAAAGGTTCTGGCGTTGGGCCTGACGATCCTGTTCGTCCTGGCCGCCGTCGCGGGCGTTTACCTTCTCTTCTTCCGCCCCGCGGCTGAGGAGCGCGCGCCGGCGGAGAGAGCCCGGACGGCGGAATCCGCAGGGGAGGATTTGCTCAAAGCCGATATCCCCGTCTTCACCGGGGTGACTCTCGACACCAGCGACGCGCTTCTGCGGCGGCTGGCGGGTGAGCTGTCCGCGCATCCCCGGGTCGGCTCCTGGCTTCCCTCCGCGGACATCATCCGCAAGATCGCCGCGGCCGTGGACGCCGTGGCCGAGGGGCGCAGCCCGGTGAGGCAGGTCGATTTTTTCACGCCCGGGGAGGCCTTCAAGGTGAGGAAGAGCGGCAACCGGGAATACATCGACCCGGCTTCCTACGAACGCTACGCGCCGGCGGCCGAGGTGTTCATCTCCTATAACGCCCGGGACTGCGTGCGTTTCTACAGGGGTTTGAAGCCCCTTTTCCAGGAGGCCTACCGCGAGCTCGGCTATCCCGACCGGGACTTCGACGGGACGCTGAAACAAGCTTTGCTCGAGCTCCTGGCCGTTCCGGTCGTCGAGGGACCGGTCCGGGTGACGCCCAAGGTCAGAGCCTACATGTTCGCCGACCCGGACCTGGAGAAATTGAGCGAAGCCCAGAAGCATTTTCTGCGCTTCGGCCCGGAGAGCGTGGCCGCGGTTCAGATCAAGCTCAGGGAAATGGCCCTGACGCTCGGCGTGCCCGCCGGGGACATTCCGCCCCAGAGGACGGCCACCGCCCGCTGATCAGTCTCCGCGCCCGCTCCCGGACCAGGGAAAGGGGTCCTCGAGGCTGAAGTCGGGGACGAGGTGCTCCCCTTCGAGGAACGTCCCGGACTGGATGAATGCGTCCTCGAATCCCAGGGCTTCGACCCTGTCCACGACGCTCTCGTATTCCTCCCGCGTCAGCCCCCGGCGGACGTCCTGCGGGGCGCGGAAGAGGGGCTTGTACTGGCCCATGAGGCTGAGACAGGTCTCGGTCGATAGGCGCTCGGCGATCCACTCCAGGACGGCGATCGAGTCCTCGGCGCGGCCGGGAAGGACGAGGTGCCTGACGATCAACCCTTCACGGGCGATGCCGTTCCCGTCGAGGACCAGGCGCGGCTTCTGACGCCGCATCTCCTCCAGGGCGAGCGAAGCGTGCTCGAAATAATCGGGCGCCGCTGAGTAGCGGCGGGACGCCTCCGGGGAGCGGTATTTGAGGTCGGGGAGGTAGATGTCCGCGATGCCCTCGAGCGCGGCGATGACCGACGCTTTTTCGTATCCGCCGGAGTTGTAGACTACGGGCAACGCCAGCCCCTCCCGGAAGGCCAGGCGCAGGGCGCGCAGGATGGGAAGCAGGACGTGGCCGGGCGTCACGAGGTTGATGTTCAGGGCGCCGCGCGCCTGGAGGTCGAGGATGACCGCGGCCAGCTCCTCGTCCGTGACTTCCCGGCCCTCCAGTCCCCAGCTCAGCTGATGGTTCTGGCAGAAGAGGCAGCGGAGGCTGCAGCCGGCGAAGAAGATCGTTCCCGAGCCCCGGCGCGGCGTCCGTCCGGACGCGCCTCCGCGGCGCACGTCCTCGACGCCGCTGAGGGGCGGCTCCTCGCCGTAGTGGAGCAGGCCGCGCGCCAGGACAGCCCTGTGTCCCGTTCCGCATCGGCCCCTCTCCGCGGCGCGGCGGTCGACGCCGCATTCCCTGGGGCAGAGGCGGCAGCCCCGCTCGTGGGGGGAAAGGCTGCGGAGGGCGGCTTCGATCTTCCGCAGCTTGAGTCCGATGTCCATGGCCCGAAGTTCGTTCGTCCGCGCCGGCAGCGGCCGGGGAACCCGCTCAGGGTCGGGGTTCCGGGAGACCGATTTCCTCCTCGAGCGTTTTCAGCTCCGGAAGCCGGAGCGAGGGGTGATGGGTGGCGTCGGAATGCAGGGGAGTGAGGCTGGCGAAGCCCAGGCGCACGGCGGCCAGGTCCGTGTCCGGGTCCTCTTTCGCCCTCGGCTTTCCCATGCCGATCCAGTAATAGGCTCGGCGTCGCGGGTCGCGGGCCTCGATGATTTCCGGGAAATATTCCTTCCAACCCAGACGGGTCAGCTTGAGCCCCTTGAGCGGCGGGGGCGGGACGTTGAGGTTGAGGGTGATGCCCCTGACCGGAGCGCCTGACAGCAGGCGGGCGGCCACGCGGAGCGCCGTTTCGGCCGCCAGGTCGAAGGCGTACCGCCCGCTCCCGTCGTGCAGGGCCGAGACCGCCAGGGAGGGAATGCCGAAATAGGTCCCCTGGACCGCCCCGGCCACCGTGCCCGAATAGGAGACGTCCTGCTGACCCAGGTTGGGCCCGTGATTGATCCCGGAGACGACGAGGTCGGGACGGCGGGGAAGGAGCTTTTCCATAGCCAGGTAGACGCAATCGGCCGGCGTGCCCTCCACGGCGAAAACGCGCGGACCGGCCTGACGGACGCGCAGGGGAGCGCTGAGAGTGAGGGCCAGCGAGGAGGCGCTCTTCTCCCTGTCGGGAGCGACCAGATGCGCTTCGCCCAGCTCCTGAAGCCGGCCGAAGAGGACGGCGGCGCCCTCGGCGTCGAACCCGTCGTCGTTCGTGACGAGGATCAGCGGGGAAGGGCTCGTGTCGGCCATGGAACGCGACCGTCTTCCGACTCAGGCCCGGATCATGACCAGCATCATCTTGAAGCCCGTCACGGCCCGAACGGCGTGGGGCTCGTGGGCGGGCATGATGATCATCTCGCCGGCGCGCAGCGCGTGCGGCTTGCCGGAGATCGAGATCTCCGCCTCTCCCTCCAGGCAGACGACCAGGGCGTCGAAGGGCGCGGTGTGCTCGCTCAGCTCCTGGCCCCTGTCGAAGGCGAACAGAGTGACCGTGCCCGTTTTCCGGCTGAGGACCGTACGGCTCACGACCGCTCCGGGCTGGACGCTCACCAGCTCCGCCGGGGCCAGGCTGCGGCCCAGGAGGTCTTCGCTTTCTTCCATCCTGCGGATGTCATTCATCGGACCTGTCTCCATTCTTCACGGTGGATCTGATGCGGGGAACGATTGAAAAATGGTCGGGACGGGCGGATTCGAACCGCCGACCCCACGCACCCCAAGCGTGTGCGCTACCAGGCTGCGCCACGTCCCGAACCCAGCAAACGGGGATTCTATCCTTTTTTTTCTGTTTTGTCCAGGAGGGCGAGAAGGTCCTGAAGCTCGTCCCGGACGTTCAGCAGGGTTTTCTTGATCTTGTCCGGGTGGAGTTCGGCCGGAGTCCGGAGCCCGAACTCCTCCTCGATCTTCCGCTTGGCGCCCGCCAGGGTGAGCCCTTTCTTCTCGATCAAAACCTTGAGCCTCTGGATGATGGCCAGGTCCTTGTGGCGGAAGATCTTTTTTCCCGTGCCGGTCGACCCGGCGCGGAGGAAGGGAAATTCCTTCTCCCAGGCGGCGACGGTCTCGGCATCGACCCGGGCCAGGCGGCTGACGTCCTCGAGGCTGTAGACGAGCTTTTCCTGCGTCCTGAGTTGCGACATGGGTTCGAACCGGATTGCAGGGCCAAAGGTACCATGACGCCCCGGACCCGTCAAGCCGGGCGGCGGCGCCGGGACATCGACGCACACGAGCGCGGCATGGGCGCGTGCTATAATGACCGGGCGAGGGCGCATGAAACCCCGGACGGACGAACACACCCCCCTGGCCGAGCGCATGAGGCCGCGCGGCCTGGAGCGCTTCTACGGCCAGGAGCACCTCCTCGGGCCGGGAAAGCTCCTCACCGAGCTCATCGAGGCCGGGCGGCTCGTATCGCTCATCTTCTGGGGCCCTCCGGGCTCGGGCAAGACCACCCTGGCCTCGATGCTGGCCGAGCGCTTCGAGCTCGCGACCGTGTTCTTCAGCGCCGTGCTCTCCGGGATCAAGGAGGTAAAGGGGGTCATGGCCGAGGCCGAGCAGCAGAAAAGGCTCCTCGGCCGTCCGCTGGTGATCTTCGTCGACGAGATCCACCGCTTCAACAAGGCCCAGCAGGCGGCCTTCCTGCCCTACGTGGAGAAGGGCGACGTCATCCTCTTCGGCTCCACGACCGAGAACCCGTCCTTCGAGGTCATCGCCCCGTTGCTGTCGCGGATGAAGGTTCTCGTCCTCAACCCGCTCTCCGAGGAGGCCCTGACCCGCGTCCTGGAGGACGCCCTCCGGGACGAAGAGCGCGGGCTGGGCCGGTTGGGCCTGGAGCTGGAGGGAGAGGCCAGGAAGATGATCGTCGACACGGCCAACGGCGACGCCCGGCGGGCGCTGAACGCCCTGGAGATCGCCGCCAGCCTGGCCCGCTCGGGAAAGATCACTCCGGCCGACGTCCAGGAGGCGCTCCAGAAGCGCATCCTCCTCTACGACAAGAGCGGCGAGGAGCACTTCAACCTCATCTCCGCCCTCCACAAGAGCCTGCGGAACAGCGACGCCGACGCCTCCCTCTACTGGCTGGCGCGGATGCTCCATGCCGGAGAGGACCCGCTGTACATCGCCCGGCGGCTCGTCCGCTTCGCCTCGGAGGACGTGGGGCTGGCCGATCCGCAGGCCCTGGCCGTCACGCTGTGGGCCAAGGACGCCTACGATTTCCTCGGGTCCCCCGAGGGCGAGCTGGCCCTGGCAGAGGCCGTCGTCTACCTGGCCGCCGCTCCCAAGAGCAACCGGGTCTACGCCGCCTACGAGAAGGTGAAGAGCGAGGTGGAAAAAAGCCCTTTCGAGCCCGTGCCCCTGCACATCCGGAACGCCGTCACGGCCCTGATGAAGGACGTCGGCTACGGAAAAGGCTACGCCTACGCACACGATTTCGCCGAGGGAACGACCGACATGGAGACCATGCCCGAGCGGCTGCGCGGCCGGCGCTACTACGTGCCCGGCGTCATGGGCCGGGAAGCCGACGTCAAAAAGCGCCTGGAATGGTGGGCGGAGACAAAGGAAAAAATCCGGCGGAAGAAGGAGGCGGGAGCGGAGACGAAGGAGTCCTGAGCGGGCCTCAGTCCTCGGCCTTGTCCTTGTCCCGGACGAGGTAATAGACTTCCCAGCTGATGTCCGTGGCCAGGCAGTCCAGGCAGGATTTGGCCGTCGTGGCCAGCTCCTCGTCGGCGAGCTTGTCCTTGATGAGGGTCTTGACCTTTTTCTTGATCTTGTAGAGCAGGATGTAGTTGACCATTTTGATAAGGTTTGTATGTTATCACGATCGCCGGATCGATGTAAAGAGGCTGCCAAGCGCGGGCGGCGGATATTGAGGAGCCCGGTCGGAATTGATATGATGAACCGAAGAT
>VGJG01000071.1 GCA_016867615.1 Candidatus Aminicenantota bacterium
CACTCCGTGGCGCTGAAGTAGGGGCGGAAGTCGCGGTCCGAGACGAAGAACAGGTACTTGCCGTCCGCGCTGAAGGCGGGCTCGTAGGAGTTGTACCAACCGTCCGTCACCTCGTGCCTTTTTCCCGAGGCCAGGGAATAAAGGAAGACCTTGCCCTGGGTCTCGACCTCGGGGCGGGCGTAGGCCACCCAGTTGCTGTCCGGAGACCAGGCGTAATCCGTGATCTCCCAGATCTCGGCCCGGTCGACGACGGTCACCTTTTTGGAGGCGATGTCGACGATGTTCAGACGGAGGAGCTTGTCGCCCCAGAGGAGCTTCTTGGAATCGGGCGACCAGACCGCGCGGTACTTGTAGGTGTCGCCGCCCGTCGTCACCCGCACGGCGGGCCCGGAGCCGTCCTGGGGCACGACGTGGTACTCCTCCGTCCCGCTCGCGTCGGACATATAAGCGATCCACTTTCCGTCGGGAGACCAGACGGGGTTCTGGTCGTGGGCGCCCGGACTGGAGGTCAGGTTGCGCGTGTTGCCGTGCTTGGCCGGCAGGGTGAAGATGTCGCCCCGGGCGGAGAGGACCACGCGCTTCCCGTCGGGGGCGATGTCCCCGCCGGCGAATCGGTCGCCGACGGCCTGGAGCCGCGTCCGGCCGGCGAGCCGATCGTCGGCGATCGTCACCGGAATCTTGTCCGTTTTTTCCGTCCCCAGGTCGAAGCGGTAGAGAAATCCCCCGTTCTCAAAGACGATGGCCCCCGGGCCGAGGGAGGGAAACTTGATGTCGTAGTCGGCAAAATCCGTCAGCTTCCTGGTCTCCTTGGTGGCCAGTCCGTAGGCGTAGAGGTTCATCCGCCGGAGCGCGTCCCTGTCGGACAGAAAATAGACCGTCTCCCCGCTCCACATGGGGATGATGTCCAGGGCGGGATCGGGGCTGATGTTCACCGTTTTCTTCGAGGCGAAGTCATGGATCCAGATGTCGTCGGCCATGCCGCCCCGGTAGCGCTTCCAGGTCCGGAATTCGCGGAAGACGCGGTTGTAGGCCAGCCGGGTGCCGTCGGGCGAAAAGGAGCAGAACCCTCCCCGGGGGAGGGGAAGCTGCACAGGCGTGCCCCCGGAGACGGGCACGGTGAACAGCTGGCCGTTGAAGGAGTTCCACTCGATCATCCGGGAGCGGAAGACGACCTGCTTGCCGTCCGGGGTCCAGCCCATGACGATGTTGTTGGGGCCCATGCGGTCGGAGATGTCGTCCCGGCCGAGGACGGCGGTGTGGGTCAGCCGCTTCGGAACGCCGCCCTGGGAGGGCATGACGTAGACCTCTCGGTTGCCGTCGTATTCGGCCGTGAAGGCGATCAGGCTTCCATCCGGGGAGAACCGGGCGAAGCATTCGTAGCCAGAGTGAGAGGTCAGCTTGCGGGCCGTGCCCCCGGCCGCGGGGACGGCGTACAGGTCGCCGGCGTAGGTGAAGACCACCCGGTCGCCGTGAACGGCGGGGAATCGTAAAAGCCGGGCTTCTTCCTGGGCGCACAAGCTCAGGCCCAGTCCGAGAATCATCGTCAGTCCCATCAACGCTGTCTTAGCTCTCATGACGTCTCCTTTGAATCGTCGGCGATGTTTCTTTTTATAGCACACTCCTCGGGCAAGGACAAATCCGAAGCCCGCTTCCGCCTTGCCGTTTCCCCGGCCGTGTGCTATTCTGCAAAAATGACTCAGGTCCGGGGAGGCGACTCGATGAAAACTCTCATGAACGCAGTCGTTTTGATCGTTATTCTCGTATTTTCAGCTTGTTCCTTTTACCGGTCTCAGCCGAAGATGGAATACTATCACGGGCAGAACGCCCCCGAGGGATACATCCTGGTCGAACAAGCGACGGAGACCGCGGTGATATTCCGGATCCTGATCGCGTTCAAGGAAAGCCATCTCTACCACCTGCTCCTGGAGGAGAACGAACCTTTGGCCCAGGGCTGGTTCCCGACGCAGATCGTCGACAGAGCTCGGGGCTACACCGTATCCCTGACCCTGAAAAAGGGCCTCATGCTCGAGCCGGGCAAGACCTACCGTCTGTGCATCGGAGGCCAGAACCCGGAGGCCGTCCAGCTTCAGTCCTCGAGCTACCGCTGCCTGGTCGACCATTCGTTCGTCTACGAAGAACGGTGACCGGTTTGCCGGGATGAGCTCAAGCCGGGACGTCCGTCAAGGCAGTCACCGAAAGGCTCTCGCGGCGGCGGCTCTCGTCCTGACCCTCGCCTCGGCGACGTGTCGGAACCCCGCCCACTCCGGACCCGGCGCCGTGCGCCGCGTCTCCCTGGACGGACGATGGGAATTCACGGCGGCCGGCGGGGAGGACTGGCGTCCGGCCGTCGTCCCCGGATGCGTTCATCTCGACCTGATGCGCCACAACCTGATCCCCGACCCCTTTTACCGGGACGCGGAGAGCGCGGTCCAATGGGTGGAGGAAGAGGACTGGCGTTACCGTAGGATTTTCGACCTGGATGAGGCCTTTTTGGCCGAGGAACGGGTCGACCTCGTCTTTGACGGCCTGGACACCTTCGCACGGATCACGGTCAACGGTCGGGAACTGGGCTCGACCGACAACATGTTCCGCGCCTGGAAATTTCCGGTCAAACCGTTCCTTCGTCCGGGACGGAACGAGATCCTCATCCGCTTCGATTCCCCCGTCAAGAGGGAACGGCTCCTCGAGCGGCGCCTGCCCTACAAGCTGCCCGGGGAGGCGCCCCATATCCGCAAGGCGCCCTACCAGTTCGGCTGGGATTGGGGGCCGCGGCTGGCGACGAGCGGCGTCTGGCGTCCGGCCGCGCTCGAAGCCTGGAGCGCAGCCCGCATAGAAGACCTGCAGCTCATCCAGGACGTCTTGACCCCCGCTCGAGCCGCGCTCCGGGTCAAGGCGGAAATCCTGTCCACGGGGAATCTGGCAGCCGCGGCAGAAATCGCCCTCGAGGGAATAAACGGACACCGCCTGCGGAAGTCCGTCCGCCTCGAGCCCGGCCCGAATTCCCTGGAGTGCGTCATGGAAGTGGAAAACCCGTCCCTGTGGTGGCCGGCGGGCATGGGAGAGCAGCCGCTGTACACCCTCCGTTTGATTCTCCGTCGGGGGCCCGAAGTCCTGGATTCCGCCTCACTGCGCACCGGACTGCGAACCCTGACCCTGGAGCAGATCCCCGACGCGTGGGGAACATGCTTTCGCTTCTCGGCCAACGGCGTCCCCTTCTTCGCCAAGGGGGGGAATTGGATCCCGGCCGACTCCTTTCCTCCCCGGGTGACGCGCGAGCGCTATGAGCGCCTGCTCGAGGACTGCGTCCGGGCCCACATGAATATGATCCGGGTCTGGGGGGGAGGGATCTACGAATCCCCGGACTTCTACGACTTGTGCGACGAGCTGGGGCTCGTCGTCTGGCAGGATTTCATGTTCGCCTGCGCCCTGTATCCCGGGGACGAGGATTTCCTGCTGAACGAGTCCGCCGAAGCTGGGGACATCATCCGCCGTCTCCGGCATCACCCCTGCCTGGCCCTGTGGTGCGGCAACAACGAATGTGAGGAGGGCTGGTTCCATTGGGGCTGGAAGGAAGCGCTTCCCGCCTCGGTGTGGAGCGACTACGAAAGGATCTTCCACGACCTCCTGCCGCGCGCCGTGCGGCTTCACGACCCGGGCCGCGCCTACTGGCCCAGCTCGCCCCACTCGCTCCGTCCGGGAGAGCCCCGGGCCGAGGACTCGGGCGACATGCATGTTTGGGACGTATGGCACGGCGGCCGGCCGTTCGAGTCGTACCGGGACAAGGGCCACCGCTTCCTGAGCGAATTCGGGTTCCAATCCTTCCCCCTATTGGAGACGGTCAGAACCTTTGCCCGGCCCGAAGACTGGTCCCTGTCCTCTCCGGTCATGAGACATCATCAGAAGCACCCCCGCGGCAACGACATCATCCTCCACTACCTAGACGGCCGCTACCGTATGCCCGAGGACTTCGAGTCTCTCCTCTGGCTCAGCCAGGTCCTCCAGGCCGAGGGCATGAAAACCGCCGTGGAGCATTTCCGCAGTCTCAAACCCCGGACGATGGGCGCGCTCTACTGGCAGCTGAACGACTGCTGGCCGACGGCCTCCTGGTCGGGGATCGATTACACCGGCCGCTGGAAAGCCCTCCATTATTACGCCCGCCGATTTTTCAGCCCCGTGCTCGCGGCGGTCATTCCCCGCGAGGGGAAGCTGGACGTGCACGTCGTCTCGGACCGGCTGCGCCCCTTGCGCGGGGAGCTTCGCTGGACCCTGGCCTCCTATGACGGCCGGAGGGTCTACGGAGGGAGAGCGGACGTGGATGTCGCGGCCGGGGGCGCAACAGTCGTGCTCTCCCGTCCGATGGAGAGCTTCTTGTCCGGCACACGACCCGAGGAAGTCTATCTTCACTGCTCTCTCGAGGAGGACGGTCGGCTCTTGAGCTCGAACATCCATCACTTCACCCCCCTGAAGACCGTGGATCTTCCCGACCCCGGCTTGACCTGGCGGCTGACGACGAGCGGCGGGGAACCGGCCGTCACGGTCTCGGCGCTCCGATTGGCCAAGAACGTTCATCTGGAAGCGCCCGGCTTCGACCTGCGCTTCGAGGACAATTTCTTCGACCTTCTCCCGGGCGAAGAGCGGACCGTCGCCTTCGACGTCTCGAGCCCTGCGGACATCTCCCTCTTGAAAAAAATATTGAGAGCCCGCTCCCTGCGGGACTCTTACTGAGCGTCTCTTCGGCCGGCGGCCCCGGTCAATAGCTGAACCCGGCCAGAACCTTGAGCGAGTTGACGGGGTCATTGGGAGAGGCCAGGCCCATGTTGGAAATGTGATGGTACCGCAGCTCGATGTTGAAAAAGACTCCCCCGCCGAGACGGAGACGGAAACCCGCTCCGGCCAGATAATTGCCGCAGAGCTTGGCGCCCGTGCCGGGGATCGAGGCCGTCATATACAGCGGCCCTCCGCCGAAATAGAGGTACGGGTTCCAACCGGCTTCCGGCCTGAAGATCATGCCCGACAGGAAATTGAGGCTGGTGATGATGCCCGGATAGGGGGGCAACACTTCCATGAGCGGGACCTCGACCCACAACTCGTTGAGGAACCGGTACCAGAGCCGGCCTTGCTGTCGACGCAGCACAAAGTTGAGTCGAAGCAGGCTGTCGCGCGTTTCCACCCGGGCGGTTGAGCCCCAGCCCGGGAAGGAGACCCCGCCTCCCCCCAGAAGGGATACGTATCCCTTGGTTGCCTGGGGAGTGACCTCCGCCGACAAGGGAGGCCCGAGGGATCCCCATAAAAATAGAAATGCCAAGCCCGTCGCCAAGCCGCCCCGTGTTTTTGACGACCGGTTTGTTATTTCCCTTATGATGAACAACAGTCCTATTCCTGAGTTGCGCCTCGAGATTTTTCGGAAAACACATGGATGATACCGTCTTTTCCGGGATCACTTCAAGCCGCCGACCGTCCCTGTTGCCTCGTTGAACGACAGGGAGTATAATTTTAAACATCGGGAATAAATGTCCGTTAAGCCTCTCCACCCGGAACGACATATCGACCGCTGGATCGCCCTGGGCTTCTCCCTGTTGGCCGTCTTGGCGGCATCATTATCGATTCCTTGCTCCCTTTGGGAATGGGACGAGGTGCTTTTTGCCGGGGCGCTTCACGACTATGATGTCGCCGCTCACCTCCCCCACCCCCCCGGTTTTCCCGTCTACGTCGGCACGGCCCGTCTTTTTCGGCTTTTGATCCCCGATGACGTTTTGTCCCTCAGCTTGACCTCCGTGCTTTTCGCCGCCGTCCTCGGGGCCGGACTGTACGCCTCGTTCCGTTTTATCTTTCGCGACCGCGCAGCGGCCGCGGCCGCTGCCTTCCTGACTTTGATGTCCCCCGCCGTGCTCATCCACGCCGGGGCCCCTCGAAGCGACGTTCCAGGAATGGCCGTCGGCCTGGGCGCCCTGGCCCTTGCGCTCCACGGATCGCGATCCGCCCGCAGTCTTGTCGCTGCGGGCGCGGCGGCCGGGCTGGCCTTCGGGCTCAGGGTTACGGTCTTGCCCGCGGTCGGTCCCGTCCTGTTGGCCTCGATGTTCATCCAAGTCCGCCGGGGCCGATGGAAACCTGCGGCGGCGGGCATGCTCCTGGCCGCGCTGTTCGCTGCGCTGTGCTATGCGCCGGCCGCGCTGAAAACGGGAATTCCCAGGTATGCCAAAGCTTTAACAAGCCATGCCGCGTATGCCGTGGCCACCGATTCGATCGCGGCGGGGACTGAAAAAAAGAGCATCACCCACCGCACGGACCGCTTTTTTAACGACCCCTGGGGCGGACGGGACAAGGCGCGGATCGTTTTCGTCCTGGCGCTGGCCGGCTTGGCCTTGGCGGCCCTCAAGGACCGCCGGGCGCTGGCCTGGCTGGCGTTGTGTTTTCTGCCGGTCCTTGTCTTTTCGGTCCTCTTCACCACTCCCTTGGCGGGACCCTTGTATTCCCTGCCCTTTCTACCGCTTTTCACCGGCCTGGCCGCTTTCGCCCTCGTCCGGGGAGCGCGACTTCTCGCCTCAGCGGTCAGGCGGCCTGGTCTTGCCGCCTCTGGCATGGCATCCGTCCTGGTCCTGGGCTTTTTGTCGGCGGGATGGACCTGGCCGGTCATGGCCATGAGGCGCGCCGAGGCCAGCCCGCCGGCCCAAGCCTGCCAAACGATCCTAGAACGAGCCGGGGGGAAGAAATCGAGTATCTGGTTCGAGTCTCTTTTCACTCCTCATGTCCGCTATTTCTTTCCCGGCTGGAAACTTCAACCCTGGGACGGCGCCGACTTTTCCCTTCACAACCTTCTCGAATTGCCGGCCGATCACAACCTTCTCGAACTGCCGGCCGAGCCGGAGAAAGAATACGCCTTGTCCTCGAAGCCTCTCCTGGGAAAAACCTGCTCCCGGTTCGCCTGGTCCTCGAAACGATCCTCCAGGCGCCTCGGACGTCTCGGCTTGGGCCGGTATCTGGAAGCCTACACTCTCGACCTGAATGAAGTCCGCGACATCCTCTGGCTGGACGGATGGCGGGAGCTCGAAACGGACGGGCTACTGTCCTGGAGGAGGATGGAAAGACGCGCCCGGGTGGCGCTCCTGGCGTCCTCAGGGGAAATGACGCTTCGTTTCCGGGCCGCGGCGGGGGATCCCGGCTCGACGGTCGTCTTGTCCCTCGACGGAAAGGAGGTCGACCGTTTCGTCAACGACGGCGCGCCGGAGGAGCGCGCTCTCGCCGTGCGCAACGATCGTCAGGCGACCTGGCGCGTCCTGACGGTCGAGGTCAGGCGGTCGATTCCCTCGGAGCCGGGCGGCTCTTCGGCCGAGATGAGCGCGGAAAGCCTCCGCTGCTTCGGCATCGAATGGGTTCCGGAAGAGGAACCGCTTCGGCGCCGCTTGGGATATGCGACGAACCTGAAAGAAGGCTGGTACGAAGCCGAGCCA